>NZ_PDJU01000005.1 GCF_004116455.1 Arcobacter sp. F155 | reverse complement strand
CTTAAAATCTGCACTGAAAGATTTACCTCTTCCTCTTGCCATATCTTTCTCCTAAATTATTCAATTTATTTTATCTTTTAGGAATTTAAACTTTGTTGTTTATGTCTTAATATTTAGTGGCATTATAATAAATAGTAAATTCAATACAAAGGATTTATTATGAATGTAGGTTATGCAAGAGTTTCAACTTCAAGCCAAAATCTTGAGAATCAAATTGATCAACTTAAGAGTGCTGGATGTAAAAAGATTTTCTCAGAAAAAAAGTCAGGAAAGAATGAATCAAATCGTGAACAGTTTAAGATTATGATGGATTTTATAAGAGAAGGTGATGTTCTTTACATTACAAAACTTGACAGATTAGCAAGGTCTGTAATAGATCTTCATAATATTGCAAAGTTTTTACAAGAAAAAGATGTAAATCTCAAAGTATTACATCAAAATATTGATACAACATCTCCAGCAGGTAGATTATTATTTACAATGTTAGGTGCTATTGCAGAGTTTGAACGTGATTTAATAAATGAACGTGTTAGAGAAGGAATTGAAGCAGCAAAGAAAAAAGGTGTTCAGTTTGGCAGAAAAGCTATTCTTACTACTAAAGAAAAGAATGTTATATACAAACAGCATGAAAAAGGAAAGTCTGTTGCTTTGTTATCTAAGCTTTTTCATGTAGCTCGTAATACTATCTATAGAGCAATTAAAGATGTAGCTAAAAAGAGGTAGCCAATTTGGCTACTTCAGATGTTCAAAAATTCAACTCTTTTTGAGAATAGCTTTTTATTAGCAAAAACTGCTCAATAAGTAAGAGATTTAGGAGAAGGTTATCTCATAATTTTATGTTTTAATTAGCATATTAGCGTTCCTAAAATAGATAGATATAATTTTAAGCTAATAATAATTAATTCAATGGTAGTTCAATAGTAAACTGTGCTCCATGATTACTATTTTGAGCATATAGTTTACCTTTTAAACTCTCTGTAACAATTTTTCTACTCATATGTAATCCTAAACCTGTTCCAATAGATTGATGTTTTGTTGTAAAGTATGGGTCGAATATTTTAGATATAGTTTCTCTTGGAATACCACCTGCATTATCTTCTATGGTAATATATGCAATTGAATCTGTTTTCTTAAGACTTATTCTAATCCAAGCATTATCAGTTTTTCTTTCTTTTATAACATCCTTTGCATTATTAAAAATATTGATGAGAACTTGTGATAATTCTTTTGAAATAGTTTTAATCTTAATTGGATTTTTATAATCTATCTCTTCATGAACTTCAATAAAATTGTTTTTTAATGATGCATGAGTAATTTCAATTACTGTTTTTAATGTATCTTGGAGAATGATTTCTTCTAGTTTCTTTTCTTCCCTAATAAAATCTCTAAATGTGTCAATAATTTCTGATAAATATTGAGTATTTTTAACAATCCCATCCATATACTCAATCAACTTTTCACTGTTCAGGTTTCCAAATTCTTGTTGTAGTTTTACTCCTGAGGCAGAAGTTGAAATAACACTTAGAGGTTGTCTCCATTGGTGTGCTATATTTCCTATCATTTCACCCATTTGTGCCATTTTTTCTATTTCAAACAATTGTTGCTCTTGATGTCTTGTCTTTTCTACTTCTTTTTTTATTTTCTTCTCTAGTGATTCATTTAGCTCTTTTAGTTCCTGTGTTTTTAAATTAACTTCTTTTTCAAATTTTTCTTTTTTTGTTGTTTCTTTATAAAAAATAAAAGTTAATAATATATTTATTAAAGTTATTACTAGTAGAAATTTTATGAATTCACTTTTTAATTGTAATAATTCTTCACTATCTTGATATACTACAAAGTAACCTATATTCTGTTTTTGGATATTTTTTAATAGTAAAAATGTTGCAATTTTGTGAGAAGATTTTATATTCTTAGATTTTATTTCAACTCCAAATATATTATTGGATTTAAAACCATCATCAAGTTTTTTTTGTAAATCTGCTCTAAATAGTTTTCGCAATATAGACTCTAACTTTTTAGTTTTTTCATTGCTGCTTCTTAGTAAAGTAATATACTTATCTGATTCTATACTTATTCCATAATATTTTCTATAATTATCAAATATCTTTTTTTCAAATACCTCTTTATTTAATAAGAAGTGAGTATGGACATCATATACTTCCTCTAGTTTATGAATAAATGCTTTTACACTAAAAGAAGTCTCCACACTTCCAATATGTTTATCATTATAACTCAAGGGATATACATACCTAAATCCAGGAACTACTCTACCCATTTCAAGACCTGATATAGATTCTTTATAACTATTTACAAAATTTACACTATATCTAATATCAGTTAGGTCATCCCCATATCTTTCAGGTTTATGCATTCTTAAAAAGGAGTGATTTTTAGGTGTATGGAAATGTATTTGTCTAAAATCAATACTTTCTAAATAGATATAATCATATTTTAAATAATCGTATAATTTTTCTCTATCTTTTTGTGCAAATAGTTTTAATACATTTTCATTATCTATATATCCTCTATAAACAGTATTTGCTATTGTTTCAAAAGAGTTCAATGTATTATTATAATTTGTTTTAACAATTTCATTTGCTGATATAATTATTTGTTCTCTTCTTTGTTCATTATTTAAATATAAAATAGAAATTGAAAAAAATTCTAAAATAATAAAAAAACTTAATAGGTATAATTTATTTTTTATATAAGTCCTTTCAAATATAACTTTTATTTATTATATCTATATTTATTATATAAAATAGTTAAGTGATATGCCAACACTACATAAGAGAAAAAATGAGTTATAAAACATAAGTTCAACAATCTGTACTTATTGAGCATATTCCAAATTTCAACTCTTTTTTGAACAATCTATTTTTTAGTAAAAACTGCTCAAAAAGTAAGAGCTTTAGGGAAAGATTATAAAAACTTTGTGTATCTTAATAGTTTCAGCCAGATTATATTGGATTTTTTAGCTTATTTCTAACTACATCTGTGATAGTATTCTCATCATTTTGTCTACTGTTTATTCTAATAGTTCTACTATTAACTAATGGTATTGCTTTATACTTGAATGAATATTTTGATACAATGATACTTTTAAGGAATAAAATGAAAACAAAAAATATAAAACTACTTTACATTCAAAATATCATATTATTTTTAGTATTTGGAGCAGCCGTTGCAATTGTAACAACATACTTAAACTTTAATCTCAATTTTGAATTAGAGCAAAAAAAAATTGATAAAAATTCAATATATGTATCCAATATGATAAAGACAAAAATAAATAACTACCTTCATAAAGTAGAAAATGCTCTTTTAGCTATTCAAAAAAATGATTTGTTTATTGATTATATACAAAATCAAGACCAAAATAGTAAAAATATTGTTCAAAATCTTTTTATAAACTCAATGTATAACAATGAGAATTTTTTTCAACTTAGATTTTTAGATAAAAACGGAATAGAAAAAATTAGATTAGATAGAAAAAGACATACCAATAATATATTTGTAGTAAAAGATGAAAAACTACAAGATAAATCAAAAAGATACTATTTTACAGAAACACTTAACTCAAAAAGTGGAGAATATTGGCATTCTAAATTGGATTTAAATGTTGAAAATGGTGAAATAGAGAAACCATTAAAACCAACATATAGAATTTCAACAAATGTATACTACAAGGGAAAGTTTTATGGAATATTGATCGTTAATGTAGAGATGACAAAACTTCTTACAGCACTTAGAAATAATAATCAGTTTTTAGTTTATCTTATTGATAATGAGGGTAATTTTATTCTAAACCCAAATCAAAACAAAGAGTGGGGAAAATATCTTAATAACGGACATACTGTTTTTAGTGAATTTCCTGATATCTCAGAAGATGCATTTAGTTCAAATACCTTTAATGAGTTTGGGTATATTTTTCCTTTAAAAGATACTTTTACAAATAATGAAAACATAAGATTATTATTAAAAGTAAAAGATGAATATTTAAAAAATGTTAAAACTGATAATATATCTTATGCTTATACTTTGGGCATAATTATTCTATTGATTTCACTTCCTATTGGATTAATTATTTCATATCCAGTATCTAAAATTTATATGACTACGAATAAACTTTACAGTGAAAATTTAAGATATATTGATACCATAGATAAGTATGTTATTACAATGACAGTTGGTACGAATAAAAAGATCACTGATGTAAGTAGTGCTTTATGCAATGTAAGTGGTTACAAGAAGGAAGAATTAATTGGGGAAAAACCATCTATCTTTAAAAGTGGTGAAATGGATGATAAAGTTTATAAAGACTTATGGAGTAAAATAACAAATGGATTTGTGTGGAGTGGTGATTTACAAAATAAAACAAAAGATGGTAGTGTTTATTGGCTAAAAACAAATATACTCCCTAATTTATCGTTTGATAATAAAGTTGTTGAGAGTTATACATCTTTAAGTGAAGATATTACTGATAAAAAACAAATAGAAATTATATCTCAAACTGATAAACTCACTCAACTATATAATAGAGTGAAGTTAGATGAATCTTTAGAAAATGAGATGAATAGGTTTACCAGACATAATGATATATTTTCAATTATATTAATTGATATTGATAAATTCAAATCAGTCAATGACAACTATGGTCATCAAGTTGGAGATAGTGTTTTAATAGAATTATCTAAAATTTTAAAAAAACATGGCAGAAAAACAGATATTGTTGGAAGATGGGGTGGTGAAGAGTTTATGATTATTTGTATAGATACAGATATAAAAGGAGCTAGCCATTTTGCCCAAAATCTAAGAGCAAGTGTAGAAGAATATAAGTTTGATGTTGTTAAACATAAAACAATAAGTGTTGGAGTTACAGAGGTAAAAAGAACTGATAATATTCAAACACTTATCAAAAGAGTTGATGAGTATTTATATGAAGCAAAAGAAAATGGTAGAAATAAGGTTATTTCAGATTTAGAAAGTTAAACTAATTTCATATTTATAGTTGAATTAGATGAACATCTTAGACATGTTTTTGTATTTTTTATAGACATCTATAAATTATCTTTTTTAACTGCAATAGTATCGAAGATAGCATAACTTTTCAGATACAATGTTTCCATTAAGACTGATTTTCGTTATAATTTAGTCTTTTGACTCAACCTTATTTATAAGTTCAACAATCTGTAGTTTTGGAACTTTTAACTAAAACTTAAAGTTGTGTTCCAAATATAAGAGGTTTAGGGAAAGACTATACAGAATTTTTAACACTCCCTTTATTTTCTGTTACAGATAACCCCTTTATTTGTAGGATTTTAAAATGCTTTTATTTTGTAGGTCGAAAAATAAATTATAATAATTCTTCAAACTCTTGTTTTAATATTTTTTTGTAAATTTCTTTTAAAACCTTAATTGCAATATCATGGTCTTCTTTACTTACATCTTCAAGGATATAATCTAAACTTTCAACACCTATTTGTTTTAACTCAAACTCAATATCATATGCTTTTTGAGTTGGATGAATAAGAGTTGTTCTTTTATCCTTTGGATGCTTTGATTTTATGATATAGCCATTTTGTTCCATTCTTTTAAGTGTTACTGTTACATTTGAAGACTCAGATACTGTTTCCTTACAGATTTCACTTTGAGTCATTGACTTATTTTCAAATAAAAGTAATAGAATTACCCTTTGCTCAACAGTTAAATTATACTTTTTTATTTTTTGTGTAAAATTGTTTTTTGATTTTAAATGTACTTTAGATATCCAATTTGCTATACAGTCTTTATCTTCAATATTATTTTTCATGGTGAGATTATATAATATTTCTTTTAATAAACTACTTTTATCTCATTTTCATGATTTATGATTCTTAAATCTACATCATATGTATCTCTTAATATTTGTTCTTTTAGTTCGCTTTTTTTACCAAAAAATATTATCTTTCCCTCTTTTAATAATAAAATATCATTTGCATATTTAAAGGCTAAATTCAAGTCATGTAAAACTACAAATGTAAGTAAACTTTTTTCATAGGTTACTTTTTTAGTCAAATTCATTATCTCAAGTTGATTTTTTATATCAAGATGATTTATGGGCTCATCAAGGAAGAGGACGTTTGAGTCTTGTACTAATGACCTTCCGATAAGAACCTTCTGAAGCTGTCCTCCACTTAAGTTTAAAATATTCTCTTTTGCTAACTTTTCAAGATTCAGACTTTTAATAACTTCTTCACACTTACATTTATCTTCTTTAGAAGGGAGAATCTTCATATGAGGTTTTCTCCCAAGTAAAATGCAGTCTTCAACTAAACAATTTACAGCTTTTGTAGTTTGAGGAAGATAAGAAATAAGTTTAGCAAGCTCTTTATTGGAATAAGATTCTAGTTTTTTTTCATATAGATTTATGTCACCTGAATCTTTACAAAGTAGGTTTCTAAGCACTTTTAATAAAGTTGATTTACCACTTCCATTTGGTCCAATAATGGCTATAAGATTATTCTCCTGACTATTAAAACTTATCTCTTTTAATATTTTCTTCTTTTTTACTGAAAAGTTAATTTTATCTAGTTCTATCATTTAGTGATTTCCTTATAATAATATATAAAAATAGTGGAACACCAACAAATGCAGTTAATATTCCAACAGGCAGATTTATTGGAGATAGAATTTGTCTTGCTAATAAATCTGAACACATTAAAAAAACACCACCAAGAAATGATGAAGAAAGAAATAAAAAGTGATGTTTTGCATGTGGATAAATGATTTTTATAACATGGGGTGCAACTAATCCAACAAAGCCAATAACTCCATAAAAAGCCGTTGCAACAGAAGTTAATAGTGAGGCGATGAAAATTGCATATACTCTAAGTGTCCAAGTTTTTATACCCAAACTTTTTGAATAGTTTTCATCCCAGATGATGGCATTAAAATCCCATGCTTTATACATAACAAAAATTAAGGAAATTAAAATCACAATAGCTAAGATTATAATTTCAGTATAAGTTCCCTTACTTAAATCCCCAAACGTCCAAAATACAGCTGATGCTAGTTCATTGTCGTTTGCAAAATATTGTAAAAGCATTGTTAATGCCCCAAATAGTGAAGCTAAAGCAACCCCTGATAAGATTAATGATTCAGGAGTAATCTCCTTTATAAATGATAAACCAATAATAATACTTGCTGCAAGTATTGAGCCAAAAAAAGCTCCAATTACTATTAAGTTAAGTTCTCCTAAATATGTAATTGTGATAGTTGTTGAAGATAGAATAATAATACTAAAAGAAGCACCAAATGCTGCTCCTTGAGATAGACCTAATGTAAAAGGAGAGGCTAAGGGGTTTTTTAAAATACTTTGTAAAATTACTCCTGATAGAGATAATGAAATCCCCACAACAAAGGCAGCGATCATTCTAGGAAGTCTAAGTTCATAAATAATATGTGAAAAATTTGATTCTACATTAGGCTTACTTAGAGTATTAAAAAGTTCTAAAAACCCAATATCTGTATATCCTACTTTCAAAGAAAAAACTAATACTAAAAAGAATAAAAAAATAAGAAGAAACCAAAATTTAAACATTTAAATCTCCTCTAAAACTAAGTTATTACTATCTATTGTAAGTTTTTTAAATCCTGATAATTCTTTTGCTAGGAGTTTATACATAGGTTTATTAACAAACATTTCGAAGATTTCGTTAGCTTTTTCAATAGGATTTATCTCTTTATAGGCATCTGGATATAACGTTTTTGCAACAAAAAAACTATTTGCTAACATCTGGTCTACATTATTATAAAAATAGTAGTTACTTGCTAATAATGAAAAGGTCTGAGCATTTTCAAAGGCTTGTAACTTTTTAAAATACTTTTTATTTTTTCTAAACTCGTTTTTAATTTTTTCTAAACCAAGAGCGTCAACAAATATAATTGGTGGATTATGGTCAATTAAAAACTCACCATTTAATAGTATATTTCCTTTTTGATGAAATTTTGCAATGCTATTGTTTACATTTGCAATATTAAAAGCAAAGTAGTCTCCTTTTGTACTATTCAATCCTCTTAAATCTTTAAAGGGAAGACCACAAATATATGCTTCTTTTCTTTTTTCTATTTTTTTAAAGCTTTCCTCTAAACTTTTAATATAACTGATTAGCTCTTCTGATCTTTTTTCTGTGTTTAAAACATCACCCATTATTTGAAGAGATTTCTTAACTAAGTTTAAATCTAAAATTTCATTTCCTGAAGAGACTGCAATTACAGGTATTTTTACTTTTGATGTTAACTCTTTTATTTCATTTTTATTATGCCTAAGAGTAAATATAACATCAGGGTTTAGTTTAATAATTGCCTCATAGTTTAATTGTTTAGTATTGTCTCCTGCTCCAACTACGGGCAAGTTTTGAATTACTTCTTTATTAACATACGTATACGTTCTTTTTTGAGTATCTATTTTCTCATTTGCTTCAACTGCAATTACTTTATCCATTGCATTTAAATATGACACAAAACTTAGACTATTACCAAGTGCAATAACTCTTGAAATTTTTCCATCAATTTTCACACTTCTATCTAAAACATCTTTTACAACAATACTTTTTTCATCTGCAAGTAGTGTTGTTGAGATAAAAAGAATTAGTAAAAATGTAGCTAACCTAATCATTTATAATCTTCCACTCTAATTTCTTTTAGTTCTAACTGATTATTTTTGATAATTACTTTATTAAAGCCATGTAAACCATTTTTTATCGTGCTATATAATGGTTTTCCAACAAACATCTCAAATATTTCATTTGCTTTTTTTATTGGATTTAAGTTTTTATATTCCTTAGGATAGAGTGTTTTTGCTATAAAAAAGCTGTTTGCAAGCATTTGATCAAAGTTTGTATAATAGTAGTTATTTGCAAGTAATAAATAAACTTGGCTTTTATTAAAAGCTTTTAATCTATTATAATATGCTGGTTTCTTTTTAAATTTTTCTTGAACAATTGTAAAACAAGCACTATCTATAAACATATTGGAAGGGTTTGACATTAGTAAGAATTCATCATTTATAAATAGATGACCTTTCTTTTTTATTTTTGATACTGCATTAGTAACATTTGCTAATTCAAATGGCATGAAATCAGCTTGTGTACTATCAATTCCTTGCAATCCTTTATAAGCAAGTGCACCAATATAAGACTGTTTTTTTAAAGAAGGTTTTTTTAAACTAGTTCTTAACTTATTTATATAATCAATAAGTTCTTTAGCTCTTTGCTCTTTTTTTAAAACCTTACCTGCTATAGATAACGATTTGTTTGTAGTGTTAAAGTTGACACCATCTTTCCCATAGTCTAAAACAACGACAGGGACATTTAACTTATTAGAGATTTCATCTGCCTCTTTTTTGTTTTGACTAATCAAAAATATCACATCAGGTTTTAGATTTAGAATCGTTTCATAATTTAATTGCAAAACACTTCCACCTTGAGCCACAACGGGGAGTCTTTTTAATATGTTTTTATTAACATAGGTATATGTTCTTTTGTCAAAATCCATTTGTTCAATTGATTCAACAGCAATTACTTTATCCATTGCGTTTAAATATGTTATAAAACTTAGACTTGTTCCAAGTGCAATAACTCTTTGAACCTCTCCATTTATAGTTACCTTTCTATCTAAAGTGTCTTTAATCACAATACTTTTTTCTTGAGAGAAAAGAAGTAAGGGTAAAAAAGCAAAAAGATAGATTAAAGCTTTTTTTATACTCATTATTTTCCTTTATTAATATTTGAATAGCTATTTAAACATATAATTGTTAAATTTATGTTAAGTATTATTAGAATTGGTATTTAAAACTAGCTCCTATAATAGCACCAGTAGAAGGAACGCCATATCTTGTATCATAATCTTTGTCAAAAATATTTTGGCCATAGATTTCTACTACACTATTTTTTAATATTTTGTAATTTAGTGATAAATCAGCTGTCACAAAATCATCTAACTTTTCAACTGCTGTTGAATCTTTTTCATAATATCTTGTTCCTGTATAGTTTATAGCAAAACTACTTCCTATTTTTGGAGTAATATCATAATCAAGAGATAGGTTCACTTTTAAATTTGGAACATAATCTATTTTATTAGAGATTTCATTTAGATCTAAAACATCTCCTTCTTTTTTGGTTTTCTGATAAGTTGCTCCAGCTTTGATTAGAAATGTATCATTTACTTTATATTGTCCATTTAGTGTAAGACCAAAGAATTTTGCCTTATCTAAATTGTAAGCATAATACCCTTCCTTTGGAACTTCTTTAAAGGTAATATAATCTTTTACATCATAGAAGAAAAGAGAAGCTTTAAGAAAGTTACTTGAAGAGAAGTTATGTCTATATACTACATCGATTGCATTGGCACTTTCTGTTTTTAGATTATTATTTTGAAGTTCAGCTCTTCCACTGTTTACAGCATCTAAATGATGATTTAATTCTGGAGTTCCTGGTGCTCTAAATGTTTGATATGCATAAAATCCTAGGATATTGTCCTCGGATACTAAATATTCAACTCCAAGCTTTGGTGTAAGCTTTTTATCCTTTGTTTTAAAACCTAAATGTACTGCTTCATATTTATCATATCTAGCACCTAATTGGAAAGTCAGTTTATCACTATATTCAAATCTATCACTTAGGAAAATCGCTTCTTGTTCTGTTTCCGAAAAATCAGATTTTACACCAACAATACCATTGATACTCCAAGGTGCGGGTGGAGTGTTATTATATTCTGTATTTAAATGGGTAATTGTACTTTCTCCACCTTTTAGCTTTTTATATTCAGCACCAAAAAGGATCTCGTGATTATCTATAAATGCAGTAACTTTAGATTTTAATCCATATGAATCATCAACTCCAACATCTCTTTGGAAAACTAAATCCCCTGCATTGTAAGTGCTACCTGAAGTATCTGAAAAGTTTTTTTCTGTTCTGTCCTCGTTATTTTTGTAAGCACTTAACTCAACTAAAACATCCTCACCTATAGGCTGAGAGTAAGCGATATCTAAAAGTGTTTTTTCTTTATTTGCCTCTGCCCCCATCACCTATTAAACTTAAAGCACTATTCATAGGTGCACCACCAACAAACGTTTCACCCAAAGAGGTGGGATATTTTGAGTTTGCTCCTGTGCTATTGTCTTTAACTAAACCTCTTGTAGTATCTGAGTATAATACCCCAAGGCTAAGTTCGCCATCATTTGGGGCAAAATAGTATAGTCTTGCAGAGATGCTATCTGATTCATAGTCATTGTTTAAAAGATAAGCATCTGCTTCTTGATGACTTGCACCAAGACTTATACCAAAGTCTCCAAATCTTTTTGAAAAACTTGTTCTGATATTTGAAAAGTCATTTGCACCATCCCAGCCACCACTTGTTCCATAAAAAGAAAAATCAGCTTTTTCTTTTGGTTTTTTAGTATAGGCATTTATAACTCCACCTAAAATGTGACCATATTCAATACTACTTCCACCTTTTATAATATCTATTCTTTCAATATTATCCATTGGAATAGCAGAAAAATCAATATATGGAGCACCCATTCCTCCAATTGAGTTAATATTGTTTCCATCTATATTTAAAGCTATTCTATTCCCACTTTGCCCCCTAAGTAGTAAACCACTTCCATTGTCTCCAAAATTTGCCTTTCTATTTAAAGAAACTTCTGTATCATCAAAAATAAAATCTCCAATATTATTACTTTGACCTTTTTCTTTGATTAAAACACTAGAGTTTAAAGTTTGCGTAGTTCCATCTGAAATCTCATTTACTGTAATTGTATCAAGCATAATGTTTTGTGAAAATGCAATGCTTGAACACATCGTTAAAGAGGCTATTATTTTTTCTTTCATAAATTTTCCTTTTTATTATTAATACCAATTATCAATATCTAGTAGAAATTTACCTAAGTAGGCTTTAATACAAGCTTAAATAACTATTTAAATATGTATTTACTTATTGAGTGTTAAATTATTAGATTTTATAACTTATCCACATTATAGTACTTATATAATCTTTATTTAATTCACTGCTATTAACCTTGGCAAATGTTGCACCTAAATTAACACCATTAGTCAATTTGTATTCTGCAATAAAATCTAGTTCTTCTTCAGAACTATTTTGCATATATGTAGTTTTTAGAAATTTGCTTTCTAGAGTTAGATTTTTAAAACCTTTATATTTAAAACTTAAATATTTACTTTTTGCATTAGGTTTATAAATTGCATTAGCTTCTTCTGCTGGATTAATATTCTCATCTATATTTCCAATTGAGCCTGATCCAATATTTTTATTTGTCTGTATAAAACCTAAACTAAAATCAAATTTGTTCATCTCTCTTAAAGAGAGTTCCAAATTAAATACAGAACCTCTATCATTTTTATTCTCTTCATCACTTATTACATAATGTGCTAAAACATCTAAAGTATGATTTCTATATAGAGACTTTATTCCATAAAAACTATATAGTTTATCCGCATAATATATATAAGGATTTAATGTAAAATTGTCATGTGTATAATTAATATCGAAAACATTGACACCTTTGCCCTCTTTGTTATAGTCTGAGAAGTTAAACCCTACCTTTCCCCTGATCCAGGCGTACCCTTGACTATGAATCAATGACAAATCTAAATGCTTATGAGGCTTAACTTTTAATACAGCTGCTTCATGAAAACTTCCAATCCAATAATGACTTAACCTTTGCCGTCCAAGCCGTAAAGAGGTAAAATCATTTTGATACTCAATTGCAACTCTATGGATTATTGGTTTAGTATAGCTTGGGTAATTAGTTTGATCAACTTCATCAATTTTACTATACTTAATAAGTCCAAAGTCTAATAACCAATTTTTATAAGTTTTTGATAATGCAAATTCAGAAATCGCATGTGTAAATCCAATATCTTTTTTTTCTTCTTGATTATAAAGAGATACAACTGCTATATTCCCTTCTATATTCAAAGAATTATTCATTTTATTCTCAGTAGCAACTAAATATGGCAAATTTAAAAAAATCACATATAAACTTAAGAGATATTTCAAATTACTCCTTTTAATAATATTGATAATTGCTTTCATTGAAATTCTATTAATATGTATCTTAATAGTTGTTTAAATAGCTATATAAACTATAATAGCATTTAGCTATGTAAATAGCTATTTAAGTTTATATTTATCTATTTATGTTAAATTTCCATTATAGTTTTACTAAAAAATTAAATTACAGGAGTCTAAAATGAAAAATAATAGTTATATATTTGCACTATTAATTACAATGCTTGGTGTCGTCTTGATGAGTGTTGAAACACTACTAATCAAATTGACAAATATTTCCGGAGTGACATACTCTTTTTATATTGGTATATTGATGTTTATATCATTAAATGCTGTTTTATTAAAAGATGGATTTAACAATACACTCAATCTTTATAAAGACAATTTAAAGATTATTCTTATATCAGGACTTTTAATGGGCTTTGCAAATATGTTTTTTATTAATTCTGTAAAGCATACTACTATTGCAAATGCAGTTATAATTATCAGTTCATCGCCACTTTTTGCAACACTTTTTGCATATCTTTTTTATAAAGAAAAACCACAAAAAAATATTTTTATTGCCACTATATTTATCTTTGTAGGTTTACTAATCATCTTCTCTCAACAACTATCAGGTGGAAATTTGTTTGGGGATATCTTAGCTTTACTTTGTGCAATGAGTTTTTCATTGAATTTTGTAGTAATGTCTAAACACACAGGTGTTAATAGATTTGCAGTTCTTGCTTTTGCTGGTGTTTGTATTACTGTGATGTCTTTATTCTTTATTGAAAGTTATGAAGTTGATACTACTTCATTATATATACTTTTAGTAGCAGGTCTTTTAGTTAGTCCATTTTCTAGAATCTTTGTACTTATTGGAACAAAAACTTTACCTGCAAGCGAAATATCACTTCTTACAATTTTAGAGACTATTCTTGCACCAATTTGGGCATTTATTTTCTTAAATGAAATACCTGTTATGAATACAATTTGGGGTGGTCTAATAATATTAGCAACACTAATTATAAATAGTTTATACATTATTAAAATTTCTAAAAATAAAAAAATTGAAGAATCAAAATAAAGGAACGAAAATGAGTAAAAAAGAATTTTGGGATAAAGCAGCAGCAGATTTTCCTAGATATAATAAAGAAAATGATCAATTTCAACAAAAAATCATAGAGATTTTAAAAAATGAAAATGTCATTAACAAAAATACAAGTGTATTAGATATTGGCTGCGGAACAGGTGTTTATACTATTCCATTAGCAAAAGAGGTTAAAAGTGTTTTAGCTTTAGATATTTCACCTGCAATGCTTGATATTTTACAAGAAGATTCTTGGAATTATAACGTAAAAGAAAAAATAAAAGCAGATAGTTCAGGATGGAGGGATTTTAAAAGTGGTGAAAAGTTCGATTTAGTTTTTGCTACATTATCCGCAGCTTTTAGTGAAGATGTGGATTTTGAAAAGATTTTAGAATATTCAAATGGTAGCGTTTGTTTTTTAGACTTTGTTGAAGAAAAAGGCTCAAATTTTGAAGAGTTACTATTTCATCAATACGGTATTGAGAAATTTGTTTTTAAAGACTTAGAGAATAAAAAGAGATGGCTTAAATCTAAAAATATAAAATATAAGAAATTCCCTTTACAAAATACCCATAGCGAACTACTTGAATTAGATGATGCTATTCTAAAAATAAAAGAGAGTATAAAAATATCGAAAAAAGAAATAAGCCCAAGTGATGAGGATATTGTAAATTTATTAAAACCAATCACAATTGGCTCAAAAGTGAACTATGTTTTAAATATCAATCTTGAACTTCTACTTTGGAAGAGTAGCAATTAACTATAAACTGAATAAATGTAACGTAGTTACATTTATTCTTAGTTTAATATTTTGAGATGAAAAAAATAAATCTAATAATCATATTTCTAATATCTTTTTTAACAAAGTCATTCTCTCACCCACACTCATTTATTGAAGTTTTTCCAACTTTAAATATAAAAGGGAATAAGGTTTCAAATTTAAATATCAAGTGGGTTTTAGACGAAATGACTTCTTCTATGCTAATAATGGAATTAGATAGCAATGGTGATGGGAAAATAGATAAAAAAGAAAATGAGTTTATTTATAAAAACTATTTTATTTCTCTAGAAGAGTATAACTTTTATACGGAAATAAAGTCACTAAATCATACCAAAAACAACTTAATCCCAAAAGATTTTAAAGCTTATATAAAAGAGCAGAGAATGATTTACTCTTTTGATATTAATAAAGCGTACCCTTTAGAGGATTTAAAAATTTCATTCTTTGATAAAGATTTATTTATGGGCTTAGTTCTTGAGAAAGAGTATATAAGAATAAACGGTACAAAAAAAAACCAAATCAAAAAAATCAAAAAAAAGGTCTTCGGAGTAAAATAAATGGAAATCTATAATCAATTTATCAATCAATTAATACAATATCAGTTTAAAATAAACAGTTTTATATCTTCAACAATTAAAAATATAAATGATGAAAATCTTTTAAGTGCTTCATTCCTTGTTTTGGGTATTGCATTTTTATATGGCTTAATCCATGCAGCTGGACCTGGTCACGGGAAAGCTTTAGTTGCATTTTATTTTGCCACAAATAAAAATAGTTACAAAGAAGCTTTTACTTTAGGTTATTTAATTTCAATTGTTCATACCTTATCAGCACTTACTTTGACCTTTGGGATATATTTTATTTTAGAAAAAATGTTTAGGCAAAATTTTAATTATTATTCAAAGATTACAATGCAAATAAGTGCAACTATGATTGTCCTTGTTGGGGTTTATATAATAGTGTCTTCATATCTCACTAGAAAACAAAAAGAAAAAAAAGTTGATAAAAATAAAAGTAAATATGCACTTGCTTTTAGTATAGGAATAGTACCTTGTCCAGGAGTTATGACAATAGTTCTATTTTGTATCATATTAAAGAAGTTTGCCCTTGGAATCTTAGCAGCAATTTGTATGAGTATAGGAATGGGACTTACTATTTCTTTAGTAGGTATATTATCAATTTTATTAAATAAAAAAGCTAATAACTTTCTCGAATCAAAGGCTTTTATCTTAGAACTCTTTGGTGGTGTTTTAATTCTTTTACTTGGTATTATTCTTTTTAACATTAACTTATAGTTATTACAAGTGACCTAGTTACAGAAAATGATAGAGAAATTATTACAATATGAGTCTAATTTTAGAAAGTTCAACAACCTGTACTTTTTGGTACAAATTAGGTTAAATAAGTTTAACTGTGCTTGAGTTCTAGGAACTATCGGTTGCTGACACAAAACTCTGAACAGTCTCAAAATGTTTTCATTTGTATAAGATACTATCTAGTTATAAAATCAGCCACTTTTTGAGCCATACGACTTTTGAAAGTTCCATTTTCAATTATGTCAAGCATTTTATCAATTCTTTCTCTTTCTTTTTTTCTTTCTATCTCTTTTTTTCTTTCTTCATCGACAATACTATATTTATTATTATATAAAGTTTTGAAACTATGTATTAAAAGGTTATCTTCATTAAGGGACTCTTCTTTAATTTTTACTTTTAGCCTAATTTTTAAATCCTTATCTTCTGTAAAAAAACAAACCTCATGTCCCTCTTTTAAATCATCTATTATCATCTTTATAAAAATAGGATCTGCATATGCATTAGTAACCATATCCTCTTTTAAATTTATTATATTGATTTTTTTTAAATCTACTAATTGTTCAATACGATTAAATGCATCTCTCGCTGCTTTTAAATCTTCTTTATTTTTTTTATTATATATTTCTTGATATTGCTCTGATGGCATTATAATTTGAATGTCATCATACTTTCTAAAGTCATAAAAAAATCTTTCAATTGCTTCATTTGACTCTGCCATAAAAATATTAGAGTCTATATATACTTTTTTATTTTCTAACTTTTTAAAAAGTATATAAAAAAACTCATTTTCATAATTATTTTCAGACTTTTTTTGATCATTTTCTTTCTTAATATTATAAGCTCGTTTTGCTAGCCCATATATTTGCATTATGTTCATGTATACTCCTTCAAAATCTACTATAATACATTGTATGTATAGTGATTGTTGAAATATTATACACAAGTTAAACTTACAAAAAATAATCACTAATAGTAGGTTGTATAAATGCATGAAACAACAATTGAAGAATTATATACATATATAGGAAAGAATGTTGCTAAATATAGAAAAGAAAAAAAGATGTCACAACTTGATTTGTCTTTAGCAATGGGATATAAATCTGTATCTGTTGTATCTAGTGGTGAAGTTTGCTATAAAGGCAAACACTTTAATTTAGAACAAATACTTAAGATTTCTCAAATATTAAATATTGATATGTGCTTATTGTTTCAAAAAACTAAGTAAATAATTTTTTCTTGATATTATCATACTTATACAAAACAGACTATTAGAGAACTTAATTTAAACAGTGAACTGAAAAGTTATTTAACTTATCTAGCATAATGACTAGATAAGTCTTTAATATTAATTTTCTAATAGTGATTTATTTTTGATAAAACATGTTTCATCTAAGATAGATTTAACATTAAAATCAATAGCGAACTTACTTGGAACAAACAAATAAGTAAATTGACTATGCTCTGCCATTCTTTCTGCATAATTCTTTTTTGCTTGCACTACTGGATCATCTAGTTTGTCTTCACCTTTTATTTCAACCATAACCCAGCTTTCATCATTCTTTTGTATTAAAAAGTCAGGATAGTATTTTCTTACGCTATGTGACTCTGGATCAATATAACCAATATAAAAATCAGATTGGCCATGTGTTAGTTGTCCTGTAAAAAAAACTTTTCTCACATTTTCATCATCTTTTAGAGAATTAATAAAAAACTGTTTTTCTGGCTCAGAATCAAAACAATAGTGGTCAATATGAAATGATTTGTGATTATATTGTGGGTACATATATTCATTTACAACTTTATCTTCTCTTGAAGTTACACAAGTAAAAAAACCATTATTTGATTTATCAATATTTACAAGAGGTACCTCTTCTTCATAAGATTCTTCATGAGGATAAACATCATAAAAATAATCCATTAATTTTGGTATGATTACATCATAAACTACATGATTATATTCAGATGATTGTTCTACTAGTCTTTTTATCCCTTCTTTAGAATTAGAAAGTATTTTTTCTATTAAGATTGAGCTTTTGTTTATATACGCAGAACATTCAGCTACAAGCATTATAGGAGAATATTTCTTTTGATACTTAGAAACTTTTTCTCTTGAACTTTTATCCTCTAAATTTTTTAAACCATAATTAGTTACAACTGTTCCTAAATACTTTGAAAAATCTATTTTATTAAACTCAAAATCTATACTATTATCTGGTTTAATATCTTTTTCTTTCATCCTATATTCTCTTTTTACTCTTTTTATTTTAAGAGATTCTATAGGCTCTTTAACTTTCAGACTAAACTGCTTTTTGTCTTCTTCATCTTGTTTCCCAAAGTTATCAAGATTCATATTGAAATTAGATTGAAGTTCTTTTTCAAGTATCTGATGATTTTCATTTGATAAATATATATGACCATTTAACTGCACAGGCTCTACTGCTCTTAAACACCTCATAGTAGATTGAAGTACAAATATAGTTGATTTAGGTTTTCTAAACAGTGCTACTCCAAATAAACTTCTACAGTTCCATCCCTCTTGCCCCTTATTAACTAATAAGATGAACTGTTTTTCACTTGTAGGTCTATCGAGGTTTCTAAACTCTCTTAAATCATCATTAGAAGTTATCTTTTGATCACCAACATTTACTATTATCTTATTAGTATCAATACCAAGTTCTATTAATATCTTTTCAACAGCTGGTCTAAGCTCATTTTGTAGTGTCTCAATATTAGGAGCAAAAAAAGCAAGCTTAGGAAGCATGTCTTCAAATCTACACTCACTATACTTTGACCAAAAATCATTTATTACTTCTCTTACAAAATCTTCTTCTTCAACTTTATCATATCCTTTTACAATAGGATTTTTCAAAAACTTTCTTTCTATTGCATTAGATAGGGAATAAGCATAAACTACTTCAGGAATAAGTTTATTTTTTACATATGGAGTTCCAGTAAAGTTATAGCACCCAATCACTGTAGTCTTATTTGAAATTGCATCAATAGTAGCTTTAAGTTTTTTCAAACTATCATCAAGACCTTTGCCAAATGTGTGGTGTGCTTCATCAACATAGATACCTAAATTATCAAGTCTTAATATCTTTTCAAATCTTTGGTTTTTGATAAGCTTTTTATTATCAACTAGCTCAAAGTTCTCTAGATCAAGCAGATCGTTCATATCATCAAGTGCTGATAAACTATCACTGTTTAAGAGTTTGTCTACAGCTTTTGTCTCTTTATGTTTCTCTTGTAGTGAAATTTTTTGTTGGTTGGTAATAATAATATTAAACTGGCTACCATCAAGAGTATTCAGTTGAGTTTCTGTGTCTTCTAAGAAATGATACTTAACTTCTGTATTTATAAAGTTTTGATATTCAGTAGGTATAACTTTTGACTTATCAAACTCCACTATCTCTCTAAGTGATTGCAGGACTGTTTTATCTGGAGCAAATACAAGTGCATTGTGAGCATAGAGTTTATCTTTTGGGAATTTGTTAGCTAGAATAAACTCATAGAACATTGTAGTAGCCATAAGTATAGTTTTACCAGTACCCATAGTAAGAGCAAATACATAATCAGGATAGTTTCTCTCTAACTCACTTAGATTTTTTTCTACTTCTTTATAGTATTTATCAAAAACCTCTTTTTCATTATCAAATATTCCATCAAAAAGTGATTCACTATCTTTTTTAGCAGCTATTTTCATAATATCATGATCGTATAGCTCTTTGAATATATCAAACACTTTTCTATTGTGGTAATACTCTTTTAAAAACACATATATTTCTAATGCTTTAAACTGAGGTTCTCTTAAGTAGTTGTCCTCATTATAATCTAAAAAAACCTTACTAATTCTTCTATACTTCTTTTTTATTTTACCTTTGTTTTGTTCGTAATAATTAAGCAGATTTGTAAATAAAGAATACTGCTCAATATCAGGTACAAAACTATTAGAAGTTTTTTTCTTCTTAGCCATTTAACACCTCAAAGTAGCTCTCTGATAATAAGTCAGTAATTTTAATAGCAATAGTACCTGCATCTTCTGGTAATTCATAACTACCACTTACTAACTCTTTTTTTTCTGGGATATCAACGATACTTGGCTCAAATACTGACCCATCATAGTTAGTATCAATCATAATAGATTCAACTGTTTCTCTCCAGTCTTCTACTTCTGTACCGTCTTGTCTTAGTTTTTCAAGTAGCGTATTTGGGTAGAATTTATTAACTGTTAAAGTGCTTTCATTTACTTCAATAGAAGCTTCTGAGTCTCTTTTAAATACTATCCCAGAACCCTCTTTTAAGATATCATACACTTCAATATCAATATTAAAAGGACACTCTTTCTGGAAGTGTGGTTTTATGTCAAGGTCATGCCCCATACATACAAGTAAAATATCATCTACTTTTTTATTAGGGTTAGTTTCAACTTCTTTTTCATAAGCTTTGTAATCAAGATTTGTAATAAGATCAGACACATCTTTTTTTGTTGCTATTCTATTTATTGGCATGATTTTAACTTTTCTACCATCTTTCATACCATCAAAATAACTTCCATTTAATTTGTCAATTTCTAATGCTTCAATAAGTAGTTCTTTAGCTTGAACAGGGTTTTTAAAGATATCATAGTTATTTACATTATACAGTTCAAAGCCACAAGACTTTAGTTCATCTTCATCGTTTAGATTTTCATCAATGATATTTCTTAGTCTTTTTGTAGTAGTTTGAATAGAACCAAGATTAATATCTGCACCTATAAACCTACGACCTAATTTTTGAGCAACTGCCATAGTTGTACCAGAACCCATGAAACAGTCAAAAATTAAATCTCCTGGATTAGAAGAAATATTTATAATTCTTGATAATAGAGATTCGGGTTTTTGTGTTGGATAGCCAATTGAAGATTCTTCTGACCAACTACCAACAGTATATACTTCTTTCCCCGTCCAAAGACTTTGTGGTTTTATTCCATCATTTTCATCTAGATAACGCTTAAACCTAGGGAAGCCATTTTTTGTAATATAAATTAAATTATTACTTAGCATTTCTTCTAATTCATTTAATTTATACCCCCAACCTCTTGTCCCACTAGGGAACTTTCCACAGAATTCAAAAAAATTATTTTCATTTCTAGAGGGAACAGTTAAATCCTCAGACTTAAATACACGTCCATCATCATCTTTATATCTATAATACTGCTCAATATAATCTTTTTCATAAGGAAATTTATATTCATTATTCCAAAACAAATTTTCTGAATTTTTACTATAGTAAAATATATTTTGATGAATATTTCCATATGTATTAGAATTACTATGACTTGAAGTATTTCTCCATATAATCTCATTTTTAAAATTATTTTGTCCAAAAACTTCATCTAAAATTATTTTTAAATAATGACCTTTTGTTGGATCACAATGTAAATACAAACATCCATTATCAGATAGAAGTTCTCTAATTAAAACCAATCTCTCATACATAAATTGCAAATATTCATCATTAGACCATATATCTGTATATTGTTTTTCCTCTAAAAATGAAGTGTCAGTTTTTATTTGTTTATTCTTTAACTTAATTTTCTTTTTATAGTCAGCTTTAGAATCAAATGGTGGATCAATATAAATTAAATCAACTTGTCCTCTGTAGTTTTTTAATAAATGTGACATAACTTGAATATTATCACCCCAGAATATTTTATTAAGCCATCCATCTACGTCTGAGCCATGCACCTCTTTAAGTTGTGCAGGAAAATATCTAGTACTTCTAAAAGGACGTTTACCTTTCCAGTTAAGCATAGGATAGCCCTTAATAGGCTTAAACTGATACTCCTCTACATTATCTACTGTATTATCAATTCCTAAATCTAATTGTTCACTCATATTTTATAAAATCTCCATATTTAATATTTAAAAAGCTTACCTTTTGTGCACTTATCTTCTGGTTTTGTTCTAGCACAATAATACCTAAAGTCACAGTCTTTACAAAGGTCTAGTGGTCTTTGTTCTACATCAAAATCTTTAGCTTCAATTTTCTCTACTATCTTATCAAACTCTTTAAGTGTTTTATCCATATCGCTTTGTTGTTTGTTAAAAGTAATTTTTGGCTCATTCTCTGTTTCACCTGTATAGTAAAGGTGCATCTTGGATACTTTTTTATTGTACCTCTCCTCTACTATATGTGAATATACTTCAAGCTGTCGTTTATAGCTAAGAAGCCTTTTGTTGTTCATATCTTTTGGTTTTTTAGTAGCTTTAAAGTCCACTATCTCTACTGTATCATCTTTACCTTGAATAAGGTCAATAACGCCTTTTAAAATATAGTCATTTCTCAGAACTGAAACATCAACCTCCGCTGCTACTATTTCAGAGATTCTTACTTGATTTCTTTTATAGTATGATTTAACTTGATTCAATGCTGCTTTTAAAACTCTTTGGTCTAAATAAGCATTTTCTTTCAGTACAAGAAGATTGTAGTTGGTATTAAACCATTGTTCAATTGTGTGGTCTGGAATAGTTTTAAATCCTGACTTCATAGAGTCCTTATGAATATCCTCAATAGTTTGATGCACTAATGTACCAAATACAATAGTTCCTGACCTTGCAGGTGTAAACTCTAACTCTCTATAGAACTTATACTGCAATGGACAAGTTTCATAGATAGAGATATGAGAAGTGAAGGTGTACTCATGATTTATATCTGCTTTTTTAACACTCTCTAACTCATAGGTAGCATTTTGAAAACTTTCATCTTTCCAGTCAAGTGCTTTTTTAAAAGATGATTCAAGCTGTTTTGATGGAATTTTATTTGATCCTTTTGGTCTTTTCATATCTGAAAGAACTAAGATGTTTTGAGCCCTTGAGTAAGCCGTATAAAAAAGACGCATAAAATCAAACTCTGCCATTCTCTCAACTGGTTCAAACTCTTCTTTTGTAAGATATGGTGCAATTAATTCATCAAGCTTTGAGTATTGGCTTCTTGGTCTATGATGAAGCCCTGTTACAATAGTTATAGGAAACTCCATACCTTTTGACTGGTGTATAGTCATAAATGAAATTGCTCCTGATGGTGCTAATACTTCATTATCCTCATACTCACTGATCCCACCTTTGTATAAAAAGTTAAGAAAGATAGAGAAAAAGCTTCTTAAGATCATATCTAGTTTCTTTTCTGTAAGAACTGATACATTGTAATAACTTTCAAACTTCACACATAAGTTAATAAACATAGAGATATTTCTAGTGGCTAATTCGTTTGTATCTAAAGCACTTGCAAATGGTTCAAACTGAATCAACTCATAAATTATTGAAGTTATATTATCATCGGTTGACTTTCCAACATCTAAATTTGTATAGATCTTTGCTTTTGTTCTTAAGAACTCTAACAAGTCTTTATTCGTATTAATATTTGCTTTTATGTAGTTAGTAGCTAATGTAATACAAGGAATAAAGTAGTCATCAACTGTAGATATTTTAAATTCAGATGTTTTGTAGTCATCAAGATATCTTTTGAAAATGAATAAAAGAAATCCTATAAGCAGTTTAATCTCATCTCTTTTAAAGTAAAAATCAGATCTTGGTGAATATACTGGAATATCATTGGCTTCAAGAGTTTCGATAAGGTTTTTAATTCTTGTGTTCTTAACAGAATTAGCTAAAAACGTAATCTGATTCAAGTCTTCAACAATTTTTCTATTTTGACAATGTTGAATGAATGAGATAACCTCTTGTTGCCAAAGTTCCTCATCTTCTTCACTCACCTTTAGTATTACAGGTTGATCTTCAAAAGTAGCTTCTTTTGGTGGTTCAATTACTTTAAAATGTCTGTAGTTGTTATTATCATCACTCCATTCAACTTCATTTATAAACTCATTATAGTACTTTATAATATCGTTATGAGAACGGTAATTTGTTTCAAGCTTTACAACCTCACAATCTGTAAAATTGTTTTGAAACTCTAAAATGTTTCTAACCGTTGCACCTCTGAAACGATATAAAGACTGGTCATCATCACCTACTACACAAATTTTTTGATGTTTTGAAGCAAGTTTAAGTAGTATTAACTCTTGTAAGGTGTTAGTATCTTGATACTCATCAATCATAAAGTATTTAATCTGGTTTTGTATCTTCTCTAGCACCTCTGGATACTCACAAATAATTCTGTAGAACTCTTTTTGTATTAATGCAAAATCAATACAGTTTTCTTCTTGCATAAAAGTCATATATAATTGATATGCAGAGGCTAAGTAGTTTAACTCTTTATCATGTGAACTTTTCAAAAGTTCTATATCAAGGTTTTCTTCTGTAAATTTATTAAATACACTAAGGAGATATTGGGCTTTATCCCATTTAGATTGGGCTTTGATATAATCTTTTAAACCTTCAATTTTATAAAAGAAAGAGTTTACTTTTCTATATATGAAAAACTTTTGATCAAAGTCATCAAGTACTGAGTAGTTTTTGTTAAAAAGGCTGTACTCTAAGTGTTCATCAATTAGCTCTAAAAAAATACTATGAAGTGTTCCTAGATAAAACTCATTGATATTTACTTTTAGTCCTGATTGAGTTATCTTGTTAGAGATTCTGGTTAATAGCTCTTTTGCAGCTTTTTCAGTAAACGTAGAAATCATAATTTGACTAGGTTCTACATGTTGATTTACTACAAGGTTTGATATTCTTTCGGTTAAAGTAAAAGTCTTACCTGAACCTGGACCAGCTATAATAAGTAATGGCTTATCTAAAGTATTTACTGCTACTTGTTGTTGTTTTGAAAGCATTACATACACCTATAGTTATTTTTAGTAGTTATTTTATCGAAGTTGCATTGTTAAATTGCTTTAAATTTGTTAAAAAACACTATATCTTTTAGGAATTATTCCTAGATCTTCCATACTTTGATTTACTTCTAGGTATTGTGCTTCTTACGATTAACCTTTCTTTTCTCGTTTCTTTTATATGTTGCTCTTCTTTGCATAAGTAAGAGATTGCATTATCTAGATATTCTCTTTTTTGCTTATCAGTATGGATAAGCATGCCTATACCATGTTCTGGGTATTTATTACGGTTACAATTATAGTATGTACCTTTATCTTCTGTTATTTTCTCATTCCAGTACTTACCTATTTGATCTGCTCGAAAAGATCCTTTTTGAACCTCCTGTCCATTGAAGAAAAAGAAGACATGGAAGTGTATTCTTAAATCAAAACCAAACTCCTTCTTTACGATATATCCAATGTTATGCTCAAATATTGTTTTATTATTTCTTCGATTATTTAATAATTTTTTTAAATCTTTTGTTGCTTCTACTAGTGTGATGTCATTGCTATATGGCTTCTTGTAACTAAGGTCAAGCCTGACTACGAGAATTTTCGAATATTTTTCCTGAAGTGCATCTACATAAACTTGATTGCTATTCTTTCTTTGTATGATTCTTCTTGTTTTCATGATTTATCCTTTTATTATATTCTTCATATAATAGATAAACTTTGTATACAAATATTATTATTGCTAAGCCTTTATTTCATAGGCTTAAGCAAGTAGTACTGTGATATATAAGTTTAGAGAAGTAGTAATAATTATTAGTTATTAATAGATTATATATAATATTAATAACCTAAATTTAGTGCTTTGAAATACCTAGGTAACTTAGTATACAAAATTTAAAAATATAAGAGTTTGCCTATATATCCAAATGTACAAAGTTAAAGTCATGTCGTTAAATGGGAAATCAACTTTAATAAGCTTTATCTAAATTGACATACTCTACAATATAACTAATTTTATTATAGAGAGAATTATGAATCTAAACCTATCAAAAGAACAACAAACAAAATTGGACAAAAAACTAAAAAGCAATAAACAAACTCTTGATGAGTATTTAACTTCTTTAGTCTTAAAAGATATAGAAGGAAAATATGATTTAGGAAAAGGGTTTTATTATGATTTAGAATCTAATAGGCTTTTTGATAAAAAGCATGAAGTAGTACTATTATCAAAGATTGAAAATAGCATACTTAAATATCTAATTTTAGTTCAAGATGAAAATAAAAAAGTATCTGCAGAAGAGCTTTATGACAAATGCTGGGATAGAAGAAAAGAATTCTCTGTTTTTACAGTTAGAAACTTCATAAAAAGAATTAGAGATAAAACTCATTATGATATTATTAACAATACATCAAATATTGGATATTCTATATATCCAAATTAAATCACTATAAAATATTTAAAAGGCTATATCCTTAATGAAAAAACTATCAGTATTGTTACTATTTTTTGCTTCTGTATCGTTTGCTCAAACATCGATACAAGAGAAGCTATTTATTAAGAAGTTCTTTAATAACAAGCAATGTAATCAAATTATAGACAAAGAATACTATCAAATCTGCTATAACTACAAAGCAAAAGGTGCAAACTATGTTTACTATGTACTAGATGGTGCAAAAGTGAATAAAGGCAATATCAAAGATAGACCTAGATTCTATGATGAGCTAGAGCTACCAAGGAAGTATCGTTCTACTCACAGTGATTATACTAGAAACCAATATAAGATGGATAGAGGTCACTTAGCTAATGATGCTTCCTTTGATTGGAGTGATAAATCTCTTAAGAGTACATACAGCATGGCAAATGTAATTCCTCAGTATAGAAATATCAATAGATATACATGGATTAAAGCTGAGAAACTAGAAAGAGTAGTAGCATCTAAATTAGGAACTGTAAGTGTCCTTAATGGAGTTGTTTACCCTGATAGACCAAAAACAATAGGAAGAAACAATATAGCTGTTCCTAGTGGCTTCTGGAAGATGCTATTTAACAAAGAGAAAAAGTATGAGAGGTGTTTCTACTATGAGAATACTATAGGACTAAAGTCTAAAGGAGATAAGCTAAGAAATCATGAAGTTGAATGTAAGAGTTTATATTAATAAAATATCTCACTAAGTGCTTTTAAATCAAACTTGGTTACTATTTTACAATGAAAATAAATACTATAAATTATTATGAAGAAAATGCTAGTACTTTAGTAGAACGTTATGAATCAGCTGATGTAAATAATGTTCAAAATCTTTTACTTAAAACTTTTGATATAAATTCAAAACTTCTTGAGATAGGTTGTGGTTCAGGTCGTGATACTTTGTTTATGATTAAAAGCAATTATAATGTCATTGCAATTGATGGTTCTAAAAATATGATTGAAGAAGCAAAGAAAATACATCCTGAATTAAAAGAAAGACTTTTTCATAAAATTTTACCAAATGATTTAGAGTTTGATAATAAGTTTGATGGTATTTATTCAATATCTACACTAATGCACTTGTCAAAAGATGCCTTGAGAAAAACTCTTTCAAAAGTCTATAACTTACTAAATCAAAATGGAAAGTTTCTAATGTCAGTTTCACTTTTTAGAGATGATATTGATAAAGATGGTTTTGATAATAAAGGAAGGTTTTTCTTATCATTGAGTTTTGAAGAGTGGATTAAGATTTGTGAAGAAGTAGGATTTTCAATTGTTAAAACAAAAAGAAATAAAGATGGACTCGATAGAAGTGGTATTGAGTGGCTTACACTGGTGTTAGAAAAATGACTTTTGAAGAGCTTTTTATTTATATAATTTCAAAAGGGAAAAAAGATAATACTTATAAATTTGCACTTGGAAAATTTTTATTAGATTATTCCTTAAGCCTACGAGATATTAAAGATACTAAAATTTATTATGGTGAGATTTCTGAAGCATTTTTAAAATATTATTGGTTTCAAGAATGTAAATATAAAATCAAACAAGATTTTAAGCAAAACTCTCAGCCTATTGTAATTACTATAATCCAAAATTTTTGTGGAGCTGAATATATTCCTGATAGCTATGATAAATATTTCAAAAAGAATAAGTTTAAAGAAGATTTAACAAAACTAATAGAAAAAAAATGTTTAAATGATGTTATCCCAAGATTTCAACCTGAGGAGTATAATAATTTTTATTTTCATAACCATGAGAAAGTAAATAAGAAATATAAAGTTCCATCAAATGATGACAAGTTTATACTTTTACAAGGAGAGGCAATTTCTTTTCTAAAAAAGAATTATGAGTTACTACATAAAGCACTTATTTTAGAGTGGGCGAAGTTTTTAGAAAAAACAAACTTTACACCAAAACTAATATCAAAAATTGAAAACTTAGGAGAAACAAAAAGAAACTCTTTAACGAGATTTAAAAAAATACTTTTAGAAATTGATAATAAAAAGTGTTTTTATTGTAATTGTAATTTAGATAATGATGATATACATGTAGATCATTTTATTCCATGGAGTTATGTATTCGATGATGAACTATGGAACTTAGTTTTATCATGTTCTAAATGTAATCTAAAAAAGAGTGATTATTTAGCCTCTGAAAATAGTCTAGTAAAAATTCAAACCAGAAATGAAAAATTAAATCTAGTCCAAACTAATAAAGATATTTCTGAGTATTATCATAGTTGTAAAAAAGCTGGATTTTTAATGGGTGCTTTTTAAAATATCATTAAAAAAGCAAATTTAAAGAGAGGGTAGAGTTTTATTCAAAACCCTACCACTCACTATTTATAATACTTATTATCCCTTATGAGGAAGCCTTCTAATTATAAAAGCAGTCTCTTGAATATAATCATGCATTAGTTCACTATCTTCTAGTATTGTTTTTCTAATTTCTGTAATTGTAAAACCTTTTTTTAGCAACCCAAGTTCTTTGATTTCTAACTTAAAAGACTCATATCCAAAATTTTCCCAAACTTCAAGAAGCCATCTCAATGTTTTATTGTCTATCATAATACCTACCTTTATGAAATCATGAATTTAATAGCATCTTTTGCACTTCCAGTACAAATGCCTCCATCAATCATATTAGAATCTAATAAATCACCATTTTCATCTCTTTCATTTGAGGTATAGATATTTATAATATATCCTAAATCGTCACTTTCAAAGATTTGGTAAAATTGACCTTTATGTTTTAAATCTAATGACTTATTAGTTTTCAAAACATTTGCTAAAAGAGTAAGATCTTTTTCAATATATTTCATCATTGTTTATTCTCCTTTATAATTGATAGTGGTGTTGGGTGGAAAGATAAATCTCTTTCAATACTTAATCCAAGTGGACCTTTTATAGATTCAAGTTCTTTCAATGAAAAATATCCTAATTCATTATCAAAGCCTTTAACATATCCATAGCAAATATTATTACTCTCTTTACAAATTTCAATAATAAACCAAGTCCATTGAGCATCTGGAGTAAATAATTTAATATGACATATAGGATTTAATGATCTTTCTGTTTCATAAAGATTAGGTATAGAATTTAACAGTTCTTTTGTTAATAGCTTCATATTCTACCTCCTATATTACGATTTACAAATAAATCTTGCAATTTCATCAAGGGTAAAATATATTCCACCACCAACACGTTTTGATTTTATTTGTCCTGATTGTCTTAACCTATCAATAGTAGCTTGGCTAATATTAAGCTCCTTTGCTGTTTCTTTTTTACTTAACAACGATCTTTTATAATTTGTTCTAAGCATTTCTATCAACTCTATTTTTGACATATTTAATTCCTTTCTTTATGCTACTTGCCTTAAATTCATATACCACTGTCTATTATTAGTATCCCACCTGAAACCATGAGCTTTAATTACATCTTTATTTGCAAAGACATTATCACCCACAACTATTAAGTTCTCTCCTTGTTGAATAACTGCTAATCCTAGATTGATTAACTGTGAGAAGTCTTGTGAGTGCTTATATGGTACTTGTTGTTGAGTGTTTTGAGTATTAGGGTTATATTGATTGTTAGAGTTATTAGCTCTTTGGTTATAGTGTTGGTTATTGTTATTTGGTACTTGATTGTAATTACTATTGTTTGTTTGACTTTGATTGTTATGATTTTTGCTCTTATCATAAAGCGATAATCCAAACTGATTCCCAAAGCTTCGTAATGCTCTTTTAAGTGCATCTGTTACAGCTTCTTTTGTAGCTCCTTCATGGGCTTCTGATTGAGTTTTAGCTATACCTGCTCCAGTTCCCACATCACTACGACTGATATTTTGAATATGGTCTTTATCATATACAGTAACTTTAACAATTGCTTTGTAGCAAATAACGATGTTTTGATTTTGGTTTTGTTCTGTAGATAGATGTTCTAAACTTTCTATATCATAGCTCCAACTACCATAACCAAAAACTCTATTAGCTGTTTCTATAATATCAAAGCCTTCAAGGTATGAAAGTGTGATATTCCCTTTATCTCTACTCTTTACTCTTTTTAAGTCTAGTTCATCTTCAAGTTGTTCTAATTGTTTTTCATTAAACATCTTATTCTCCTTATGATGCTTGTTTTAACTGCAATATTTCATCAGTTGTAGTTTCTGCATTATTTACAGCTCTTTTTGTATTGACTTTTACTTTAGCTTCTGTGATAGTTTTTATATCTTCAACTTTGATATATTTATTTAGCTCTTTTAAATCTTTTGAAGATTCTTCTTCTAAAGTTTTTGTAATTGCTTCTTCATCTACAGAGAACTTTACAAAGCCTAAGCCCATAACTGCGTTTTCATCTTTGATTGTGATTTTCTTCTTTATTGTGGTTGATTCTTTTGTTAAAGTAAGTGATGAAATGATATTGCCATCAACTCTGTCAACACCATTACTTACTAAAACTTGTGCTGTTAGAACCTTTGCTAGTTCTAGAGATTCAGAAAGCTTTTTCTTTAAAGCTTGTAACTCTTTAATATTTGAAGATAGATAATCAATCTTATTCTTTAATTCATTTAGAGATAAACCAACATAATCAGCCTTTTGATAATAAGGCTTTGATTGATCTTCTAAAATCTCTTGAATATATTTTTTAAAGAACTCTTGTGATTTTGATTCACTAAGAGTCTCTATTTGTGTTTGTAGTGCATAATTTACTAGTTTCATAATCAACTCCTTATGCTGCTATTTGATACTGTGGTTCTTTAATACTTGCAATCTTTTCTGCAATATCCCAAACACCTTTATTTACATAAGTATCTGTAGAGATTGATTTAATCTCTTTACTTGTAAACTTTCTTCCTGTATCTTTATTGAATCCACTAATATTCCCACGAATTAGATTCTCTTGAATGATGTTTAATGTTGTGTATAAATCATCTTTATAGTCTTCATCTCTAAGTGGAACTAGTAGGTCATTAATATCTATTTGTAAGTGTTCTTCAAATCGTAGAGGAACAGATAATTTAGCAAAGCTTTGTTTCTCAATTTGAGATAATTGGATATTTGATAAAGTAGTAATTTTATCAAGCAGTTTTTCTTTAACAGCAGTAATTTTTGCAACTGCGTTTGCTACATCGTTATCTCTATCTCCTAAATGCTTAATCTTGTAACTTTCAAATACGCTATCAGATACTACTAAGCCATTAGCACATACAAATCTATAAATACCTGCACTAATACTAAATGATTTACTTCTATCGTGAGAATTAAATAGTAATAGTTCTACTGCATTTTCCCCAGGATTTAATAAATCCTCAAAGTGTCTAAATCTCACGCAGTGTTGTTGATAGCCTTGTTTGTTTTCATCTCTTACATCTGCTTGACTTACACTAACTGGATACCAGTTATTTGCTTTTATCTCTTCTATCACATCGATAGTAGGAATAAAGTGATATTTCTCACTTACTTCAAAGTGAGGTTCACTAGTAAATAGCGTTGGTGCTAACTCTTGTAATTGATTATTATTTAATGGATTTGCTGACATGATTTTTCCTTATTTGTTTTTATTTTTTAATGGATTGATAGTCTTTGACTAAAACTTAGTTTTCTTTTGAGTCTAGATACTCTTTTATTATAGTTGCTGAAGCTATTACAATAGCTACTACTACAGTAGGAGGTATATTCATTTTTAAGCTCCTTGAAGTGGTTGATAGTAAGGGTTGTTTTGAGCTTTGAGTTTTAAAGCTTCTTTTTCCATATCATCAAGCTCTTTATCATCAAGCTCTTTATCATCAAGCTCTTTTGAAGATGGAGCTTTAAAAAATTTTCTTAGCCATCGCTCATAGGCTAAATCTTTTTTTGAAATACTTAAAACAGATTTTTTCATAGGCATTCCTTTGTATTTTGACAAAGCAAGATGAGTCTTGCTTTTTCTATACCTATGATATGTGAGTGTAAAAAAATGGGATTTAAATAAAAAAATATTCTTCATACCTTTATTTGATAACAAAAAAAGGAATAGAAAATGAAGACAAACTACGACGAACTAATCCCTAGAGGTGTACTTTTCAACTTAAAAGAAATTGAAGAAATGATGATATTAAAAGTTGATATGGCGAAAAAACTCATTTATAACAGAGAAATTGAATTTGTTAAAATTGGGAAAAAGATACATATTTCAAGGGCAACGCTTATAAATTTTTTAGAGAAGAATACAATAGAAACAATTTAACAGATAGTTATAGTTAGCAAATAGCTAACTATAACTTTTTTATTTCACTAATTGATAAATCTGTGACCTCAGAGATTTTATCAATGTTTAAATATTCACTATAAAGTAGTTTTCTAGCTATTTCTTTTTTTACTTTTAATTCTGTATCATTTACCGATAAATCGTAAGCTCTGAAATTCTTTATTCTTAAATCTATTGGTATAAGATTTAAGTTTACATTATTATATAAAGACAGTGTTCTTTTATTGAAGATTTTACTTCTTACATTAGTTTTATTTTTAAAATATCTTCCAGATTCTGTTGTAGTTGCACTTAAATCTAATTTTAAAACTCTATAAACTATTGTAATTAATCTTGACGTGATTATATTGGAACCTAAGAAAAATTTTATATCTTCTGAAATAATTCTTTCATACTCACTTTCTTCTATATTAATACCTTCAAATAACTTAAAATAATAATGATTGCTTTCAATCATTTTAATATTAGCAGAATGAAAAAGAAAAAATTCTAACTCATTGATTCTATCTTTTATAAAATCAATAGGTTCATATTTCCTAGCATAGTAATAAAATTCTTTTTTTATCTCTAAACTATCTTCTTTAAGCTTCTTAATATTTTTAATATCTAAATCTGAATTAATAACTAATAATGGGAAATTTAAAAAACTATTGCTTTTATTTAAAGTAAGATTTTTGTCAAAACCACGAACAATTTTGATTTTTGAATCTGAAAATATACGTTCTTTTGGTTCTAAAATTTTATATTCAGCATTTTGTTTTTTTGATAAAAAATCTTCTATTACATCAAATATCTCTATATTACAAATAAAAAGAATTTCTTCATTACTTCTTCCTTCAAGTAAATTAGAAAACCATTTATTTATTAAGTAGTTACTATCTTTTTTCATCACTATACCTACACTTATTAAATTAATATATTATACTTTAAACTTGTTATAACTTGTATTAATTCATATTTTATATTAATATTATTTTTTATATAAATAAAGTTAAATATATTTATTTTAAGTTATAATTTATTTTATATATTGTTTAATATTCATATGAAAAATATTCTTATAACCTATTATCTAACAACTGAAGATTTTTTTGATTTTAAAAATGTATTAAAAAATTCTAATATTGAATTTACTGATATAGGAATCGTAAAAAACCTCCGTAAAAAGAAATACAAAACACTTCAATCTGAATTCGAAGAAAATTCTTCACTCTTTCAAGAAAATGATACATTAATAATTAACTCATTTGAGAATTTAGGTAAAACTACCTATAAAATCATGGATAATATTAATTTTATATTCGAAAAAAAAATGAATATATTAATCTTTTCAAGAAATTTAATACTTAATTATGAAGATGAAAAAGTGACTTCACTTATTAAAATAATTTTAGATTTTGAGGATAAAAACTATTCAGCACAAAAGCTAAAAGCTAAAATAACAAGAGAAAAAAATAAATCAAAGATAGGAAGAAAGCCTAGTAATAAATCAAGTTCAGTTTTTGAAAAATATAAAAGTTTTATTTTAAAACAAAAATCTTTAGGTATTCCAAATACTAAAATTTTAACTAGTCTACAGAGTAAAGATAATATTTATAAAGGGAAAACTGTGCAAGCTCTAGGTTCATATATCAATCAAACAATTAATAAAAAAAGTAAAAAAAAGTTAATAGAACAGTTTACAAAACAAAAAAATGTTGTAGCTAGTAAATATAAAAGAAAAGGTTTATTAAATAAAAATTCAAATAAGTTATAATAGGGATTGAACCACTTCTAAGAACATTAAAGTTCAAAAGTGGCTCAAGTACTATTATAAAGAACTCCTATTTTATGGTGTTTATTTATGCAAAGATTGAGCTACAATAGAAAGAAACTCATCTTTAGTTTTTTTGTCTTTTTTAAATAACCCTCTTAGTGCTGAAGTAACAGTTGTTGAACAAATCTTTTCAACACCTCTCATTTCCATACACATATGTCTTGCATCAATCATAACTGCAACACCCTTTGGGTTTAAAGTTTCATGAAGTGCATCACAAATCTGTTCAGTCATTTGCTCTTGAATTTGTAATCTTCTAGCAAAAACATCTACAACTCTAGGTATTTTTGAAAGCCCTACTACTTTTCCATTTGGAATATATGCAATATGTGCTTTACCTATAATTGGTAACATATGGTGTTCACACATTGAATAAAACTCAATATCTTTGATAACTACCATCTCATCATTTGAACTTGTGAAAAGTGCAGAGTTGATAATCTCTTCTGGGTTTTGCTTATATCCACCACACATAAACTCAAAAGCTTTTCTAACTCTACTAGGTGTTTTTTCAAGCCCTTCTCTATTTATATCTTCACCGATATACTCTAAAATATTTTTAACTGAGTTTTCAAACTCTAGCTCTTTGCTCATAAAAAATTCCTCTTATATTTTTAAAATATCGCCTATACTCCATAAAGGAACAAAGATAGCCATAATTATCCAAACAATTAATAACATAATCAATATAAAAAATACTGGCTCAATTAGTATAGAAAATATTTCTACTTTTTCATTAAATCTTTTTTTATAGATAGTTCTTATTTCATAACTTGTTTTTTCTAAAGAGTTTGATATTTCGGCTGTTCTAATTATATTTAAAACAAGCTCATCAAAGATATCACTCTTCTTAAAACTATGGTAAATAGACTTACCACTTTTTAGTGAACTATCAATTCGTGTAATTTTATCTAAAAAGTATTTGTTGTTTATTAAAGTTTTACTCTTAATAATAGTTTCATGAAACTCATATCTTCCTTGAAGCAAACTATTTACAATATAAAAAAATCTATACATCATTCGAAGCTTATATATTTTACTTACTATAAATAGTTTTTCAAAAATAACTCTATGTACAAAAAACTTTATTTTCTCACTCTTTGAGTAGATTAAGTATATAAAAAAGAGTATTAGACTAAGAATTACTATAATAAATAGAAGATAGTTTTCAAATATGTTTTTTACAAGAAATAGAGACTTTGTAGCAAAACTTAATTTCATATCATTTTGTAAAAACATATTCTCAAATTTTGGTACTACAAAATTAAAAATACCAATAAGTGCAAATAAAAATGAACCTACTAAAATCAAAGGATAAGCAAAAACTTTTTTTATCTGTTTTTTTACCTCATCTTCTTCTTTTAAAATCTCATACAAAGTTTTAATATGCCTTTTGGGCTCTCCACTATTTTGTATAATCTTAAATAAGGAAATTACAAAGCTATCAATTCTAAACTCTTTTAAACTTTGTTCTAAATCTAAATGATTTGAAAAAGAGTATTTTAATTTAAGTAGAAAATCTTTTATAGTTTTATCTTTATTTGAATCAATCAAAATTTCAAAGGCATCATCAAAAAGTATATTTGCTTCAAGCATAAGATTTAATTCATTTAAGATATTAATTAAAGCTCTTTTACTAACTCTTTTCTTTGAAGAAAAAAGATTATTTAACTCCATTGTTTTCTTTACACTAATAATATTTAAAGGTAAGCTATTCTCTTCTAAGTATTCATCTTCAGTTAAAAGAAGAGTTTTTATTTTTCCTTTTTCTTGATACTTTACTTTATACTTCATCTTAAGAGTTCACCACTTTATATAACTCTTTTAAAGTAGTTTTCTCTTCTTCTACTTTTTTTAAGCCATCATCTAAGATTGTCTTATACTCTTTTTGTTTTAAATAGTTTTCTATTTCAACTAAGAAATCATCTTTCATTAAAAGAGTTTTTATTTTACTATCACATGCTAAACTCTCAGCAATACCAATTCTTCCTAAAAAACCTTTATAGTTGCACTTTTCACAAGTACTTTTACAAGTACAAAGTTTTGATACTAGCCTTTGTGAAACTATATATTTTAAAGTACTTGCTAGTAAAAATCTATCTGCTTTTAAATCAATAAGCCTAGAAATTGTATCAACACTAGAGTTTGCATGAATAGAAGCTAAAACCAAGTGTCCAGTCAATGATGCTTGTAAAGCAATAGATAAAGAGAAGGCATCTCTTATTTCTCCTATAAGTATGACATTTGGATCTTGACGTAAAATATTTTTAAGTACATTATTAAAACCTAATTCAATATCTTCATTTATATTTACTTGTTGTACTTGTTCTATTTTATACTCAACTGGGTCTTCAATAGTTATTATCTTTTTATCTTCACTATTTAACTGCTTAACCAAAGAATAAAGAGTTGTACTCTTTCCACTTCCAGTTGGTCCAGTTATTAAAACTAAGCCCTCTTTTAAAGAAGTAATATTTTCAAAGGAGTCAACTATATGAGAAGAGAAACTCATACTCTCTAAATCTTCACTAACATTTAAATTATCTAAAACTCTTATTACTATTGATTCTCCATGAATTGTAGGCATAGTAGAAACTCTAAAATCAATAGTTTTAAAAGAGAATCTTCCATCTTGAGGATTTCGAACTTTTGTTACATCAAGTTTTGATAACATCTTTATATATGAACTTATAGTCTTAAAAAACTCTTTATTAAAGATATAAAAACAGCTTAGCTCTCCATCTATTCTAAACCTTACAATCATAGAGTTTTCTAAACTCTCAAAGTGTAAGTCACTTGTTCTTAGACTCAGTGCTTTTTCTAAAAGTTTATTAAAAAACTCCTCCATAAGTTTTGGGTTTATCTCTTTTTGTTTTATTAAATTTTCACTGCGATTATATAAATCAAGTCTTGTATTAAAGTCACTTAAGAAGAACTCTATTTTGTTTTTTGAAATCTCAATCTCTTCTATTATCAAACTTAAATCAAGTAGTTTTAAATTTGACTCTTTACAAACATAAAACTTACAATAGATTCCATCACTTGAAATAGGTAAAACCAAAGCCTCTTTTAAAAGTTTTAAATCAAAACTATTTACATAGTTATAATCAATTAGATATTTATATAGTTTCATTATAAAGCCTTAGTTCTATTTGAATAGTTTCACTTTTTATTACGGCTGAATTTCTATTTATTTTTTCTACTTTAAAATCTTTGTTTACTTTTTCACCTAGACTTAGCCATTTTTCATTTATTAGAACTTCATTACCAACTATTGCTTTAAGAGTATACTTTTTACTAGCACTTATGTGTTTTTCTAAATAAGCTAGTTCAAGCTTGCTTTCTTTATTACTTGTTTTTATAAAGGATTTGTCAAAGCTTATAGTTAAAAGTAAACTATCATCTGTAAGTCTTAATGTTTTAATAGAAGAGAAATTATTGTAGTGTTCTATATAATCTAATAATTTTAAATTTAAGAGAGTAGAAGCATTTACTTGAAGTTGTATCTTCTCATCTATATTTGAGATATCAATTAGCTGAATAGAGTTTTTTTCTAAATAAGTTTCAATATCTTTTATTACTTCTATTAAGGATTTATCCATACTCTTTTTTTGAATAAATATATTACTACTAAAAAGGCTTCTCTTCGATTCTTTTACTTTTGTCTGCTCTAAAAAATAAATCAAAGAAGCAATAATAATTAAGGGAAATAAAAACAGTTCTAACTTTACTCTTGTAGCTGCTTTTTCAAAACTATTTTCTAATAAATTCAATATTTGCATTTACTATATACCCTCCTATTAATTCATCATATTTAAAGCTGTTTATAGAAGTTTTATAATTATCAAAAAACTCATAGATACTATTTTTATTTAATGAAGATAATTCAATCAAAAAAGAGTTGTCATTTTGTTGGATTAGATGTAAGTTTATCTCTTTTTGTTTTGCTTGATAATATAAATTTATTATTTTAGAGGATACAAAAGAGTAGGTATTATCTTTTTTTTGGCTTTCTATCTTCTTTTTCAAACTTGATATAGAGACATCTTTTTCACTTTTTTTATCTAAAGAAAAATACCAAAGTAAAGCAATAAATAAAATTAGAAAATAGAGTATCAAAAGTTTAAATAGATAGCTTTTTTTATACTTTATAAATCTATAGTTCTTCTCTTTTTTTTTGTCTTCATTTATTTTATCTACAATAGATAAACTATCTAAGTCAAAACTACTTTTTATAAACTCTTTAATTCTTTCTTTATCTAGTTTTTCTTTTAACTCTTGATAAAAATATACTTTTTTTTCTTTATAAAGACAGAAAAACTTTTGGGTAATAAGAAGTTCATTTTCGTAAATTGCTTTATGTAAAAATATTTCAGGAGCTAAGCTATTGCTTTTTTCAAAAACTATTAATTGGTATTTATTTAACTCTTCTAAATAAGAAGCAAAAATATATGAGTTAGGAGATAAGAGAAAATCCTCTTTTTCAAGGTTAGTAAGGAGAAAACTTTTTAAATGTACATCAGATATTTCTTCAGTAGATTTTATTTCATAAGTTTCCATATTAAACCTTTCATAATAAAATATAATTTATTTTATTATTTAAAAGATTTAATAAAGTTTAATTTAATATTTTTTTTAGTTATTTATTTAAAAAGTTACGTCGTACCCTAACTCTTTAAGACCTTTTTTGTCTTTAGTCCATCCTTTTCTAATAGAAACAAATAGCTCTAAATAACACTTTCTTCCAGTAAGTTTTTCGATTTTGATTCTTGCATCTTTACCTATTCTTTTAATAGCACTTGCGCCTTTACCAATAATCATTCCCTTTTGAGTTGATTTTTGAACAATAATCGTAGCTTTTACTACATCAATATCTTTTTTCTCTTCAACTCTATTTACAATAACATCTGTTTCATAAGGGATTTCATCTGAGATATTATCAAAAATTGATTCTCGAATAAACTCTTTAAAGATATCTCTTAAGTGTTCAGTTGTCATAATTTCTGGGTCAAAAAGGTAAGGATGTTCTGGTAAATGTTTTGTAACAACATCTAAAATATCTTCATGTCTTGTTTGCTTTTTAATTGAAACTGGAATTACTGCTTCATATTTATCAGCATATTGTTCGTACTCTTTCATCTTTTCTAATACTTCATTATTTGAAACATTATCAATTTTTGTTAAAAGTAAAATATGCTTTGTGTTCTTTTTATTTTTCTCTAAAAAGTTTTCGTAGTGAGTAAGTTTATCTGTAACTGGAGCTAAAAATAGAATTAAATCACAATCACCAATTGCTTTTAATGCTTCATCTAACATGAATTGGTTTAAAAGTTTTTCTGTTTCGTGGATACCTGGAGTATCAACAAATACAATTTGGTCATCTTCGTGCATTACGATTATATTTGATCTTTTTCTTGTTGCATTAGCTTTGTGTGAAACCATTGCAATTTTTTCACCTACAAGCCAGTTTAAAAGTGAACTTTTTCCTGCATTTGGTCTACCAACTACAGATACATAACCACATTTAGTCATATAAATCCTTACTGTTTTTTTGGGATTATAACATATCCACACTCAATCCTCATAAATTTCATATGATTTCTCAATAAATTAAAGGACCAAAACTAAAATGAAAATACTTTTACTTGAAGATGATATTCTACTAAATGAGATAATAGAAGAGTATTTGATTTCTCTAAAATACAATGTTGTTACTACATATGATGGACAGGAAGCTTTAGAACGTATTTATGAAGAGTCTTTTCAGTTTCTTATTTTAGATGTAAATGTTCCTTCTTTGACAGGATTGGATTTATTAAAAATACTAAAACAAAATAAAATTGATATTCCTACTATTTTTATAACATCATTACATACTGCACGAGATGTTGAAATTGGATTTGATGCAGGAGCAGATGATTATTTAAAAAAACCATTTCAACTAAGTGAATTAAAAGCACGTCTAAACAATATAAAAAGACTAAGAAATATTGATTCAATGGGAACTATAAAAATAAATAAAGATATTGAGTATAACTATGATTCTAAACTACTTAAAGTTAATGAAAAAACATACACTCTTCCAAAGATTGAATCAAAAATTTTAGAATTTTTTATAAAAAATAAAAACAAAATTGTATCAATTGAAGAAATTTCATTAAATAACTGGGTTTATGATGAAATACCAACAGCAGCAACTATTAGAACTTATATTAAAAATTTACGAAAAATGTTAGGAAAAGAGTGTATTACTACTATAAAAGGAATAGGCTATAAACTAAATGATAATTTTTAATCAAAAAAAACCTTCAAGAAAAATATCTTGAAGGTTTAAAGGAGAAAGGAGACTAGATAATAAAAGACTAGTTTTCAGATGCTTGATATAAGTCTGTAAGTATATTTGTAGGAGGAGTCCAACTACTTTGACTTACTTGATATTTTTGCATAAAAGCTTCACATTTTTGAACATGGTCTTTATTCATTTTTGAATGACTCATATCTGACATTCCTTGATTTCCCGCTGCAAAAACTGAACCAGCTAGTAAAGTAGCTCCTAAAATTGAAGTTACAAGTTTTTTCATAATTAAATCCTTTTTGTTTTGATATGTAGTATTATAAAGGTTTAATATGGACTCAATATGCAGTGTGTGAGGAGTTAATATGGAATTTTTGAAAGGTAAAGCTATTTAATCAAAGATATCTTTATATTTGTCTCTAATATATACTACTTCATCTATATTTTCAAAAAGTAAATCAACTAATTTAGGGTCAAAGTGTTTTCCTCTTTCTTTTTTAAATAGGTCTAAAATCTCTTCTAAGGGCCAAGCTTTTTTATAACATCTATCACTTCCTAAAGCATCAAATACATCAGCAACAGCAGTGATTCTTCCATAAATATGGATCTCTTCACCTATTAAACCATTTGGATATCCACTTCCATCCCATTTTTCGTGATGTTCTTTAGCTACAATTGCTGCTGCTTTTAAAATCTTTCTATTTGAGTGTTTTAACATCTCATATCCAAGTTGAGCATGTCCTTTCATTATCTCCCACTCTTCATCATTTAATTTTGCAGGTTTTTTTAATACTCTATCTGGTATACCAACCTTTCCAATATCATGCATAGGACTAGCCTCTTTTAAAAGATTAGCTTCATTCTCATCTAAACCGTATTTAATAGCAAGAATCTTTGAGTACTCTGCAACTCTTTTTACATGATTTCCAGTCTCTTTTGACCTTGTTTCACCTATTGCACCCATAGTAAGAATAACTTCTTTTTGAGTGTCTTCTATCTCTTTATTAAGATTTTGTATCTCTTTTATATTTTTACTAATAGTATTAGTCATTGAATTAAATGATTTAGAAAGTTTTCCAAACTCATCATCAATTACAATAGGAAGTTTCGAAGAGAGGCCTTTTTTATTATTTCTTATTTTTTCTATATAATTAATGATAAAATCAAGGGGAAAGTTTATTCTATAAATCAAAGTACTTGCAGCTAAGAAAATTAAGAATAAAGAGATAACACCTACTACAATAATCACACTAGTTGTAGTTTTTGATATAAAATCAGAGTGAGATAAAATATTTTCCTCTATCTTCTCTGAAATTTGATTTAAATTTTTTATTTTTTCTACCAACTCAGTATTTGTTGTTGAGCGTTCCATCAATAAACTAGATAACTTCTCTTCTTCTCTAAGCATTTGTTCTTTTGCTGAGATAAAAAGAGTTAATAAATCTTTTATTCTATAAAACTCTTTATTTATATTATAAATATTATCTTCAAACCTTTTATCAAAATCTTTATACTCAAATACTTTGATTAGACTATTCTCAAAGAGACTTGTTATTTGTGCTAAACTATTTAATTTTATTGAACGAATTACATTTATATCATTTGTTGAGTAGATATTAGAGATTAAACCAAAGAATATATTTGCAGAACTATCTAAGTCCTTACTTATACTCATCACTCTTCCAAATTTATATAAAAAATCTAAATCGATATTCTCTTTATTTTTTCTAGTATATCTTTTACTAAAAAGTGCTGCTTTTCCATAAAGACCTTCAGTTTCATTTATAATAGTTCGAATTGATTTATCAACTCTTTTTATATAACTTTTTAACTCCTCTTTATAAAATAATACTACATACTTTTTAGAAAACACATCTTGTTCGGATATGATTAAATTAAGTAAATCATCTGAAACTTCATCAAGTTTTTTATTATAACTTAATAACTCTTCCCCTTCTTTATGGATTAGACTAACACTATCTTTATCAATTAATTTATTCTCTAACATCTCAATTTCAGTTAAATTCTTACTAATGATAATTTTATTTTCTAGATAGTTTATTTTTCTTATTATTGTTAATACATCTTGATTTTGTTTCTCTAAATCAAGTATATGTTTTAAAGTCTCTTGGTCATATTTAATTGTTGAAGACAGATAAGTCATTGTTACTGCAAAGGCTGATATTATAAGAGCCATTATAATAACCCCAAGTAAAACAATATTCTTTATAGATAGATTTTTAGTTAGTTTTTGGAAAATCTTTATCATAACTATGCCCTATTTTACTTCTATCTCTTTCCATGATACATTTTGAAGCTCACCATTTTTTACTCTAGTTAGCCAAACTCTATTACTATATTGATGTTTTTCATTATTGAAACTTGATTTAAAACCTAAGCCAATATCAATATTTTCAACTTTTAATAACTGTTTTCTTATATTATTTCTATTTATTTCTTCAGGTTTTAACTCTTTTATCACTTCATGAAAAAGTTTTGCAACAATATAGCCTTCAAAAGATATTAGATTTGTTTTTTCATTTGGATAAAGTTTTTTAAAATCCTCTTTATACTCTTTTACAATAGGTAGTTTTTCACTTAATAAAGGAACAACTTGAGTTGAGTAAACATCATCTTCATACTCTTCTAAACTATTTAAAATAGTTGAAATATTCATTGCTGAGATTAAAAAAAACTTTGCATTAGGAAAATCTTCTTTTGCATATTTTATAAATTTTGTAGTTGCTTTATTTACACCTACAACAATAAAAGCTTTAAAGTTTTTGTTATAGTCAAGTAGTTTACTTAAACCATATTCAATATTTTCAGTTCCTTTGGTATATCGTTCATGAATTATATTATTTATACTTATATTTCTACTTCTAAATGCTTCTAAAACACCTAAATATCCACTATCACCGTAAGTGTCATTTTGAGTAAATACTGCAAGTTCATCTGGCGTTATACCTTTATTAAAAAGATTAGTTACAATTTGGCTAACCTCATTGTAATAACCAACTCTATAATTAAAACTAAAAGTATTTGTTTGAGGATCTCTTAATATCTTTCCTCCAGAATAAGGACCAATTAATGGGATTTTATTTTTATTTATAATAGGAAGAGTAACAGTTGCAGTTGGTGTACCTGTATTTCCAAGTAAGGTAAGAACCTTGTCTTTATGAATTAGTTTTTTTACATTTTGACTAGCTAAAACAGGGTTATATTTATCATCATAGCTAATTAATTTATATTTACTTGAAGAACTCTTATTTATCTTATTAAAGTAAGATTCTATGCCCATCTTCATATTATTACCTAAGTATGATATAGAACCTGAAAAATCTCCTGACATACCAATTTTAAGCTCATTTGAATATAAATTTAAAGTAATAATAAATATTAATAAAATAGATTTTTTTTTCATAATTAATCTCATAAATATTATTTATATAAATTGTAGCATAAATTTTTATATTTTCAACCTATCTTCTTCTATAATTTAAGCTTTCTAAAATATGATGTTTTTTTATATTTACTGAACTCTCCAAGTCTGCAATAGTTCTTGCTACTTTTAAAACTTTATTTATACTTCTAAATGATAGATTAAAACTATTTGTTGCTCTATGTAAAATTGCAGTTGATTCTTCATCTAAAGTACAAAACTTATTTACCTGTTTATCGTTAAGTTTTCCATTTAACTCATTTTGCCCTCTTAAGATTTGCATTTTAAAAGCTTCTATTACTTTTTCGTGTAAACTTTTTGAATCAACACTTGGTTTATCATTTATATTTGTTTCATTCATAATTACATATAAATCTATTCTATCTAAGAAAGGTTCACTTAGTCTATTCTTATATCTTTTTATCTCTAACTCATTACATCTGCTGACATTTCCAGTAAACTTTGCTACAATTTATAAATAATAAAGGATGATATAAATGATTTATTTATTAATTGATGATACAAATAATAAAAGATGTTTAAATAATTTCACATTATTACAGTTAACTATGCTACAACATTGCTAGGATTAAATATATGAAAATAAAAATGAATAATAGAAAAATTGGCTATACATATGGAAGTGTATCAGGTCACTACCCTTTTAGAAAAAAATCTAGCATTGCCTATGAATCTCTTTTAGAAAGAGACTTTTTAATTATGCTAGAATTCAATGACTCAGTTAGTGAGGTTGTAGGTCAACCACTTAGTCTTATATATAAAAATAAAAATGGTAAAACAGTTCCTTATACTCCAGACTTTTTGGTTTACTTTAATGAACCTAATACTCCCTTGATGAGATTAAAAAGAAAACCACTTTTAATTGAAGTAAAACCAAAAGACAAACTTGAAAAAAATTTTTGTGAATATAAATATAGATTTAAACAAGCTATAAAATATGCACAAGAAAATGATTTAATATTTAAAATATATGATGAAAGTAAAATAAGAACACAATATTTTAAAAATATAATGTTTCTAAAAAGATATCAAAGATTAAACTTCGATAATGAAGATATCGATGAAATACTCTCTTTCTTATATGTTTCAGGTAATAATTCAATCGAATATGTATTAGAATATTTTTGTGTTACAAAAGAGCAAAAAGGATTAATGCTAAGTCTCATTTACAATCTTTTATATCATAAGAAAATTCTATGCAATTTTAATCAACCAATAAATATGGAAACACAGATTTGGTTAAATGAACTAAATGAAGAGGAGAGTTTATAATGGATAATAAAGATATTCAGTCATTAAAACTAGATAGAAGTGCTTTTACTTTAAAAGAAAATGCTTATGTAAAATATAAAAATGATACATATAGAATTTCTAGTATTATCAATTTTACAGAAGTTATAGGAATTGATGTAAAAACAAAAAAACCAAAGAGACTTCTTATAAAAGATTTAACTCCTCTTGAAAATGAACTCAATAATGACTCACTATTTAAAGACTTTGATGAAATTTCAGATGAAGAATTTATTGATTTACAAAAAAAATACCTATCAATACAACCACTGCTAACTGATTCTATAAGTCGTGCGGAGATAGAAGAGCATTCAAAAAAAATAGGAGTTCATTTTACCACTTTATACAGATGGTTAAGACGATATAAAACAACAGGTACATTAGCAGGTCTGCTTCCTAAGCCATGTGGTAGAAAAAAAGGTGAAACAAGATTAGATTTTAACACAGAAGAAGTTATTGAAGAAATCATTAACTCACACTATTTAACAAAACAAAAACCCTCTGTACAATCAACAATAACTAAAATATTAGACGAATGTACAAAAAGAAATATTCCTTTACCTAGTAAAAATACAATTAGAAATAGGATTCATAAACTATCAGAATATATGGTATTAAAAAAGAGAGGTAGTGAATCTATTGCAAGAACTAAATTTCATCCTGTTCCTGGAAAATTTGAAAAATCTTATCCAATGGAACTTATTCAAATTGATCATACAGAGGTCGATTTACATTTAGTAGATGATGACGATAGAGAAGTAATTGGTAGAACTTATTTAACTGTAGCAATTGATATATACAGTAGAATGATCGTTGGATACTATTTATCACTAAATCCACCGAGTGTTACATCTGTTGCAATGTGTATTACAAATATGATATTACCAAAAGAAAAAACATTACTGGATTTGGATATTGATACAAACTGGGATGTATGGGGTTTACCTGACACAATCCATGTTGATAATGGTGCTGAATTCCATTCTCAAAGTATAATAAATGCAGGTTTACTATATGGAATAAATATTGAGTTTAGACCAATAAAAAAGACTCACTTTGGTGGGCATGTTGAAAGTGTAATAAAAACTTTAATGAAAGCAATTCATGAAATACCTGGTACTACATTTTCTAATATTCATCAAAAAGGAGAATACAAATCTGAAGAAAAAGCAGTAATGGCTTTTCATGAACTTGAAAAATGGTTGGTTACATTTATAACTAAAGTCTATCATAAGAGAGTTCATACCCAAACAAAAATGACACCTGAAGAACGATGGGAATTAGGTTTATTTGGAGGAGATGCTCCCATTGGACTTTTACCAAAACCATCAAATCCAGAAACTATTCTAATTGATTTTTTACCAATATTTAAAAGGACCATTCAAAAAAATGGAGTAAGCATAGATAATATTAACTACTATGATAACTTACTTAGAACCAAAATTAATGTTATGGATAAAAAAACTAACAAGAAAAAGCAATTTATTTTTAAAAGAGATCCCAGAAATATTAAATATTTATGGTTTTACGATGATTCAACAAAAGAATATTACAAAATAAATGCAGCAGACCAATCAATGCCAGATATGCCACTTTGGGAATATAAAATTTTAAGAAAAACACTTAAAGATGAGGGTATAGAAAAACCAAGTACATTCCACTTAATTGAAGCTAGAGATGAACTAAATAGACAAATAGAAGATTCTATTAAAAAAACAAAAAAAGCAAGAAGAATAAAACAAAGAAATAAAAACAAAAATATTGAATTAAATAAAGATAACAAAAAGGATTCTTCAATAGTTGAAAATAATCTCAATAATGAACTTGATAATAATATTTGGGATGAAGATATCCCTGATTTTGGATAATAAGGACAAATTGATATGAAAATAGAATATAGCCATTTAAATGAAGAATGTAATAAAATTATTGATCAAAGTAAAGAAGCGAGAATTATGTTTTTACATAATGAAGTATTTATTGAACACCCAAAAATCAAAAAAGTTCACTCTATTTTAAATCATCTAATAGATAGACCCAAAAAAGCAAGAATGCAAAATATTCTTATTATAGGGGAATCCAATATAGGGAAGACATCAATGATAAAATCATTTGAAAAAAAACACTCAAGTTTTAATATTGAAAATGAAAAAGGTAAAAAAATCATAGTAAGACCTGTAATTACTGCATTAGCATCTGATAATGCTGATGTAAAACATTTATATATGTCAATATTAGATTCTTTTTGGACTCCACATAATCCTTCTGATTCATTAGCAAAAATAAGACATCAAATGTTTCATCTATTACAAGAATGCAATGTAAAAATGCTAATTATAGATGAAATTCATCATTTTCTTAGAGGAACAGCTAAACAACAAAGAAATGTAATGGATGCTCTTAAAAATATAGGAAATATATTAATGATTCCTATTGTATGTGCAGGACTAAAAGAATCAGAGTTAATACTATCTTCTGATCCACAACTAAGTAGTAGGTTTGATATTGTTAGACTTACAAAATGGGAATTAGATAAAAACTTTCTAGGACTATTAAAATCATTTGAAAAAAGATTACCTTTATCAAAGCCTTCAAACCTTTTTACAAAAGAAAAAGCAACTTTACTTCATCTAATTTCAAGAGGTAATATAGGAGATTTACATAAGTTACTAATTGAGTGTGCTACCTATGCTATTCAAAATGATATTGAAGAGATAACTGTTGATATAATTAAAAAGTTTAAGTGGATAAAACCTACAAATGCCATGACAGCAAGAGAGATTCCTATATAATTATGAGTTTTCAAATAGAAGTTTTCCCATATGAAGATGAATCATTTATTTCTTGGTTTACAAGAACTGCTTTTGAGAATGGGACAGATCCTAAAAGTTTTGCATTATCTATATGGAAACAAGACAGTATTCTTTATCGTGATTTAGATAGATATACACCAGAAAATTTAATCAATAAACTTCTAAAATATTCATCATTAGAGTACCAAGAGCTTAAAAATCTCACGTTGGAGTGCTTGATTGACAAAGTAGACACTTCACCTACAAATAATATTTATAAAAAATGGTATCTTATAACTCCATTTGGGCAAAAAGGAAAAATTAGAACAAATGGCATTCACTTTTGTCCAGACTGCTTAAAATCTAAAACTCCTTATATTAATAAATATTGGAGACTTTCTTTTTATATTGGATGTCCTATTCATAGAAATGTTCTTTTGCTGAAATGCCCCAAATGTAATCGTGTATTCTCTCCTGAAAAATTAAATTATCTGCAACCACATATATACATTTGCTCTAAATGTGGATTTGATTTAAGAGATTCCTCAACAAATAAAGTAAAAAAAGAATTACTTACTTTTCAAAATTATCTTACATTATCTTTAGTAAGAGCCAATATAAACACTAACTTTTCATTAATTACAAAGAATGATAAAAAAGACCTCTTCTTAACACTAAATATTTTTCTTGCTTTTATATATAAAATAGTTAGACAACCAATTAGATTCAAAAGCCTAATAGATGATTTAGATATCTCAACAAATTACATTTTTAATAAAGTTAATAATGGTACTTTTTCAAGATTAGATATTAGAGATAGAGAAGAACTTCTTTTCCTTGTAAGTAAAGTTTTTAATTTAAATGTGATTGAAATTATAAAAATACTAAATAAGAATAATATTTCAAAGAAAGTATTCAAACAAACATTTAAAACCATATCACCAACTGCTACATATATACTTACAAAACTAAATGATAATGAAAAAAAATCTAAATCGCCTAGTAGAATACTAAAAAGAAAAAAAAGACCTAAAAGTAAAGAGGAAGTTGATAAATTATTTGAAGATATTCTTCCTTATATACCTGGATATTAAAATTGTGCATTAAAAAAAACCATTTTTTAAATAAATATATTGAAAGTCTAAAAAAAGATAAAAATAGATTAAATTTATTTGAAAATTATACAGATAATCTAATGATAAAATATCATAAAAAAGAGATTTCTTATCTCTTATTAAAAAAACGACTATATGTTGCAAAAGAGTTCTTGCTTTACTGCACAAATTCTAATAAAAGCAATTCTTACCAATATTATTTAGATGGTTATCTATGGATATATACTGATTATAAATATTATTTAAAAGATTTTATTTATACTTGTAAATTATGGAAAACTCATAATCTACATATAGAAAATATTAAAACTCCAAAATTAGTAAGACCAAGATGTTCTCATGAAATTTTAAAGAATAGAGTAATTACAATTTTACAAAACCCAAATGATAAACACTTAACACAAAAGTACATTATTGATGCATTTATAGGATATTTTCATTGGGTAGGTATTCCTACAAATGTATACTGTAGTTTTAAAAATATAAAACTTATAAATAATGAATATTTTTTTATAACTCATAAATACAAATTCTATCTACCTAATCAAGTTATTAAGAAAGTTTTAAAATAATCATATTTAAAAGACTACTTTATTTTTCATTTATACTAAGTATATATAGAAAGCATTATATATTAAAAAAAATACATTTATTAACTTCTTAAAATTATAATAATTCACTTTCTAAATTTTTCACAAAGTCTTCTTTATCAAAGGTTGAGTCTATATTTAGTCTCTCTTTTCTTGCTATTGCCCACCTTTTTTTCCAGTATTCTACTAATTTGCTGAACTTGTAATCATAATACTTTGGTTCTTCTTTATTATGCAAAACACCTTTCAAATTACTTACATTTTCAAATATAAAAAATTCTCTTTTAAGTCCATGTTGTTCCAATCCAGGAATATCTAATAATCTAAATGCCTTATTCAACAATCTAATTCGAGTTGAAGGACCACTGCCAAATGATCTATGAGTATCAATATCTTCCTCTTCTAAAAACTGAATTATCTTTTGAAATAAAATTTCATTTATATGAAAAGAGCCATATCCTTTAGTATATCCCAAACTTTTTGCAACTAAATGCTTGTTTATCTTTAATCTATTATATATACTACTCTTACCAAATGCACTTGTTGTAGTTAAAAACAATAACTCTGGATTTATATGACGATTTTCCATCAGAGTTACTGCATTTTTATATTTATTTTTATATGCCATACGAAGTTCTTTTGATACAAGTGCCAACGAAACCATTTTACCACCAATAAGTTCATTATAAGGAGGGAGAGCTCCTATTCTTTGTGCATTCATAGATTGATTGATCCATATATCTAATTCTTCTTTGGGAATATTTAAATAATTATCTCTAACAGACATTTTTAGTACAGGACTCTGTAAACCAATTAAACCAAAAGGTGCATCATGATATGTATCCCAAATTACAAATCTCATTTGTCTACCATATGCTCTTTGATATGGCATACTCCACCACGAAAAGTTCCACCATTTAAAAATTTTTTCATAAATTGATCCATGAGTAACTTCTATAAGTTTTAATTTTATTTTTTCTGGATTAATTTCATTTAAATTCTTCATAAAAGGTTTAACTGTAGGAAGTAATTTTAATAACATCTTTTTATGAAGTTTTTTCTGTTCTAAAGATGATTGAAGCTGTAATTTTTTATATTCTTGTTTTTTTAAAATATCTTTATTTTTCTCAAATAATGATCTTACATCAAAGCCTTGATTTTTTAAAGAAAATATAATTTCATCTCTTAAAAGCTGTTTTTTTGTAAATGAAAAATCTTCATCTACATTCATATTAGAATAAAGAATATTCTTCTCTAAGTTTTCTCTATATACAATCTTTTCCATCATTACTCTTAAATATATTAATATTGTTTAATTTTACTAAATTTTTTAGTATTTGGCCATAAAACAGATTAATCGATAAAAAGCCCTATTTTCAGCCATTTTAAAAAAAAACAATGAATTTATACAATAAAAATCTTAAAAAAATAGATTAAATAATAAATAATTAAATTGATATTTTATGTTTTGATGATAAAATAAATAAAAAAGATATAATTTATATATGTTAGAAAATAAAAATATTAATACCTATGCATATCTTCCAGAAGATTTGCTATTAAAAATACTTGAAAAGACTCCTGATACAGCAGAAAAACTTAGTCAAATGATAAATAATAGTGATGAATCATTAATTAAAGGTAGAGAAGAATTAAATAAACATAACATTATTAAAACAATTAAAACTGTTGAGTATACTGATAGTCTCATTGCGGTAGATGGTGCAAACATTGTTGAAAAAATGACAGGTTCTGATTTATTAATGGCTATTGCAGTAGGTGTAGAAGGTTTAACAAATAATCCAGCAAAACAATGGTCTGAAAATAGTGAACAATATTACCAATGGCAAGATGCTCTTCCTCACCATGTTGCCAATAGTCGACTTTGTCAAGGTATAATGTTCTTAATGGAATTAAGTATACTTGCAAAATCTCACCATGAAATAAGAATTATGGATGGGAGCCATATTACATCAATATTAAAACTTAACAGTCTTTTATCTGCAAATGCTGAAGCTCTTGCAGATGAAAAATATGTGGAGTCCCTAAATACTTTTCTTTCAGAGAATTACCAAAAAATCATCCCAGATATCCCAGATATTATAGATAAAGCATTTAAAAATAGTAATATTATTGGTCTGGCAAAATATTCATCCTCACGAGACATTTTAGATTCAATTTATTTAAAAAATGTTCAGAAAGAATTTAATATTGCAGGGGATGATAAAACATATTTTTCATTACTGTTAAATGAGGATGAATATACTCAACCTTTAGAAGTTGGTCAATCAGAAAAAGAAAAAACTCAGTGGAATATTATTCACATCAAGTGTAATCTAAACCTTAAAAATATTAAAAATACAAATAATAATGAAAAAGTAGATATTGATAAACTAAACAAAGACCTTAAAAAATCTATCAGTCGTTTTCGTCCTTCACGTAAAGAGGGTACTGACTTATATTTTTGTTACTATAAACCTTTTAAAGAAGGATTATGTTATCGAATTGAAATGAAAAAAGCATTAGCAAAAGATATACAAAGACTAGAAAAATATTTACTAAGTATTAAAAATCAAATTTTTTATCCAGAGATTCATGAACCTTATCCCCAATACCTGGCTGATATCATAGCTAAAAATATTTCATTGGGTATGGATGCTGTTAAACAAGCAGTTACATCCCATGAAAAATTAAACACAAAAGAAAACTTCCATCTCTCATTATCTTATAGGAGTAATTAATTTATGCAAATTTTAGAAATAATAGAACAATCAACGCCACTTGGGGTAATTGGATCACCAAGTGATTCATTTGAAGCAGTTGTTGATATTTTAGGTATAAGTTCTGAACAAAAATTATTAGGAGAGTTAGTTTTCTTTACTGTTCCAGAAGGTGAGAATACTATAGTTTCTATTGGTCAAATCACTGATATTAGAACAGAAAACAAATGGCATGAAGAACCTTCTTTTAAAGCAGTTATTAAAAGACATGGATCACTTCCACATTTGAGTGGAAATGCTGATAATAGGATAGCAAAACTAACGGTACAATCATCATTTAAAATTTCAGAAGAAATAAATGCCCATAAACTGGCAAATTCTCCATCAACGGGGAATAAAGTTTGTGCAGTTACAAATGATATCATGGTTCAACTTCTAAAGACGAGTACTCAAAACCAAATAGTTGAGTATTTAGGTTGTGCATATGATACTGAAGTAAGAATTCCATTTTGGTTTAAGCACTTTGGGAAAGATACTGGTGGTGCAGGAGATGCTTATCATATTGGCGTTTTTGGGAAAACTGGTTCTGGGAAAACTACAACAGCAGCTCAAGTTTTAAAAGGATATGCCACAAACAAAAACCATATGAGTATTTTGGTCCTAGACCCTCAAGAACAGTTCTATACAGATACAGAGCTTCTACCTGATAATATGAGTTTTAAAGATGAAGTGATAAAAAAAGGAATGAAATATAAAGCAATTAAGGTACCAGAAGATGTACACTTTCCAGATGACCCAGAAGTATTTTCTGAATTACTAAGAACATCAGGATTCATTAGAAAATTTTTTAATATAACTACAGAAGAAAAACAAATTGCAATGTGTGAATCTATTTCAGAATATATAGAAACTAGAATTTTATATACTAAAAAAGGGAGTTTTTTAGGAACTGTTAATGCCAAAAAACTTTTAGAAGATATATTAACTAGATTTTTAGAACATAAAACAGAAACTGAAAAAAAACAAAAATGTTCACGATACTTTGCTTCAGTATATGCTCCTGGCGCACAAAGAAATATCAGGATAGACCTGATGACAGACAAGCTTGATGCTTTAAAAAAAGAAAAAGCACTAAAAGAGGTATCAATATTAGAGAATATTCTTGCACTTTTTTCAAGTAGTTCAAATAAAATATCATTAGATGATATGGTACATAGGGTTGTAAAAGAAAAAGGTTGGTTATATATTATAAATTTATCTACACGAGGTACTCACAATATAGGTTCAGATAATATTCAAGCATTATTAATAAAATTAATTACAAAAAAAGTAGTAGAAGCTAGTGAAGAACTTTATTCAGCAGGTGACAAATCAAACTGCTTAATTGTTATGGATGAAGCACATAGATATACTAATTCAACTGCGAGTGATCCAAGAATTAAAGAATTAAATAAGAATATAATTGATGCTGTAAGAACCACAAGAAAGTATGGTATAGGTTATATGTTTATTACTCAAACAATTGAGTCTTTAGATGAAGAAATAATTCAACAAATGAGAATTTTTGCATTTGGATATGGTCTTACAATGGGAAAAGAGTTTGGAAAAATTAAACAAATAATTAATGATGATAATGCAGCAAAATTTTATAAATCATTTATTGATCCAAGTAGTAATAAAAAATACCCTTTTATGTTTCATGGTCCAATCAGTCCTCTTTCTTTTACTGGTTCACCATTATTTTTGGAAATGAAATAGTTTAAATAAAAGGAGTATGCAATAAAAAATGATAAATTAAAAATTGGTATTGCTTTATCTGGTGGTGGATTTAGAGCATCTGTATTTCATATAGGAGTATTTGAAACATTAGCAAAAAATGGTTATTTAGATCAAATTAATACTATTTCAACCGTCTCAGGCGGATCTCTAACTGTTGGATTGATATTTAAAATAAATAATAATAAATGGCCAACAAATGAAGAGTATTTGGAAAATGTTTTACCAAAAATGAAAAATTATTTTACTAATATTGGATTAGCGAAACATGCATTAATTAGACTAATTATTCCTAAACATTGGTTAAACTTATTCAGTAGAGCAAACATTATTGCATATACATTAAAAAAGGAATGGGGTTTAACAGGCAAGTTATCTGAACTACCTGATAAACCTATATGGGAAATAAATGCAACTACAAATGAAACTGGTAAAAATTGGCGTTTTTCAAAAGAAAAAATGGGAGATTATAAATTTGGTTATATTATGAATCCAGATTATGAAATATCAAATGCTATAGCTTCATCAACTGCATTTCCAGGATTAATTGGTAGATTTACCTTTAAAGTTTTAAGTTATAAAGAATGGCATTACTTCGATTGGGACAATAAACAATTTAAAAAAGATCAAAAAGTTAGAATATTCAATAAACTACATTTATCAGACGGAGGACTCTATAATAACTTAGGAGAAGAATCTTTAATTGAGAAACTAGGTGAAACATTATCAAAAGATATAAATTTCATCATAGTTAGTGATGCAACAAAAGCTTTAAAATCAACAGAAAGCAAATCTGTAATAAATGTTTTAGGAAGAACATTAAGATTAATTGATATTACAATGGATCAAATTAAAATGTTAAGAGTTCGTGCTCTTCATAATTTTTTTGATAAAAATCCCAAAAATGGTCTTTATCTTCAGCTTGGACAATATAAAAATTTAATGAAATCTAAATATGACTTAGACATGTTAATGAATATTAAAACAAGCCTTTTCAAATTATCTAATAAAGAATATGATGAATTAAAAAAATATGGGGCTGATATAACTCAAACAGGAATAAATAAATGGTATGTAAAATAAGTAAAAAACTAATATGCCTATGGTTATATTAATTTTTTACACTTTACTACATAATCTTTGATTTTTTTACCTTTTATCTCTGGTTTATTTTCAAAATAAAAACATCTTTCAAAATTTTGATCTTTATTATAATACATTTTCCAAAAAGCATTTGGAACAGAGATTTTATTTCTACCAATTTTTTGTGAATGCTCTGAATATACTACTCCATTTAAGACTTTAACATTTCCCATTTTCATTGCTAATGTTCTACCATATTTCTCTAATCCTCTCCAAGCATGAATACTTCTGTTTAGAGAATAATGTTGAGGAATAATATTACTCATTACATAAACTGCTTTCAAACTTTTTTGACTCCAATCAGCAGCAGCATCAGGATATAAATGTCCACGATCAGCCTTAAAAGTATTACGAGTATAGTCACTATATGTACTTCTATATTTTTTTGGTATATTTAAATCATCATAAAACCTGGGTCTTTCTTTTATATTTTTTGAGTTAACTTTATCCTTAAATAAGGTATAAGCAACATATTTTGCACCCTTATTTTTATAACTATAACAAGTTATAAAATACCCATTATTTTGTAAAATTTGGTCACATTGTTTGTTATTAATAAATTGTTTTAAAAATAAATCTGAACTACATGCATAAATTGAAAAAAATATTAAAAATAAAATTGACTTTTTCATTATTGTTCCTTTTTACCTGTTCCATTTAATAATCCGAACACATATACGGTCGATCCTTCCTTACCATTTTCTTGCATATGCACTAGATACATATTTTTATCATTTAATAATTTAATTGTATGTGAGTTTAATAGTCTTTTTATTTTGCCCATCCATTCTGGAATAACTTTTTCATAGTATTTATAATCAATACCATTACCTAATGGATTTTCTGCATGTAATATTTTTCCACATTTATCATAAACTTTTATAAATTCATCTTTAGTTAAAAATCCTTCTTTAATATCAATGAATTCATTAATTATACCTTCTTTTTTGCTAGGGACTTCATCAATAGGTTTTGGATAGAAATCAGGATTTAGTTTTTCAATATCAGCTAAAATTAATTTAGCATTCCACATTTTTTGTAAATTATTAATCTTTTTCAAGAATAGTCTTTGATTTGCAACTAATGAGCATAATGCAATTAGTTCTAGTATTTTTCTAATTTGTAAACACATTAATTCTATATTAGTTGCTTTATACAAAGTATTTTTTTTACCATTTAAAATTGAATATATTACACTGGTTCTTCTTTTTATTTCATTCATAACATTAGCGTATTTTTGTCGTTCTTTATCTTTCACTAATATCCTTTTCCTTTTATCAAGTTATAAATATATACTGCACCACAGTCTTGAGTTACATTAAAAACAATTTTTATATATAAAATTACTTTTTGTCATCGAATTCATGTTGAAATTTAGTAATAGAATATAGTATTGATTGCAAGTTTTTCATATTACTCACTGCAGTTTCTCTTGATATTTTAAACCTAAGTTGTTCTTGAAGATTATCTCTTAACAACTCTTTTTGAATTAACTCACGTATCATAGAATAATTTTTAGATAGTCTTTTAAAGTTAAATTCCTCAATAGTAGTATCTTCGTGCAATATATTTTGTTTTGACAATATATATCTTAATAAATAGTTATATTCACTTGCATGTTCATTATTAATTGAATAAAGAACTTCGTATCCATCATTATCAAAAAAATATATACCATATTTTTTTTGAATCTCTCTTTTTAATTGATGTCTTTTTCTAACCTTATTTTTCAACACTTTTCTTTTAAATATTCTCAGTATTTTCATTGTTAAAACCTTGTCACTTTTAAATTTCAACTAATTAAAAATTTTATTACATTCTTTACGTGCGAAAGAAGCATCAATTTTTATAAAACTCAAAGACAATGCATATTCAATACATTTTTCTTTTTTTATATTTGCATCAACATTAAATTTATTAACCTCTGATGCAGCAGTAATAATAGGTGTATATCTATTATTTTCATTATTGCTTGATTGAATCAGTTGTGAAGAAAGTTTTTTAATTCGTGCATCAAAAATAATCTTCTCAGAATCATAATTATTGGTCTGATTATTAGTAATCGTGCCATAATTATTAAATGTTCCACTATTGTTAATATTATCATTTGCATACAATGTACTTACAACTAAAACCATTGTTAATAAAATCTTTATTTTCATTTTCTTCTTCCTAGAATATTTATTTTATAAAATTTTAAACCATTAAATGATTTAAACCAATGTTCTTTTCTCCCTAAAATTAAATAGAGTAATACATTTTGTTGAACCTTGCTTTTATAATAATTAAGAAAAAAAGTTTTTAAATCAATAAATGATGGTTCTGCACATTGTTGGGGATGAGTATGCCAATCACCTAAATAAGTAATTAGACCATTACTTTCTTCCCATATATGTTCAATATTATCTTGTAAATAATCAATATCTAGCTCTAGACCATATTCACTTGATTCTAATAATCTTCCTTCAAAAAAATGAGTAATTTCAATTGTGTTATCTTGGGGATATAATTTTCCTAAAATAACTCCACCTCGTTCATTATCAAACTCGAATTGACGAAAAGTTAAAAGATTTTGTTTTAGCTCTTCACTAATATAAACTTTTAAATTTTTTATATCAAATTTAAATTTATTCATTATTCTAAAAATCTCTTTTAATCAATGTATTATCTTCAACTTTAAGATCACTCTTTAAATATTTATCTAAACTGCCTATTTCACCAACCGAAACCCAATGATTCTTAATTTTTTCGTCCATCAAATATTTTGTAATCATATTTGCAAAGTGATTTAAATGTAAATTTGCATTCAAATATGTATATGGCATATAATTAGAATTACACCCAACATCACTTTTTACAAATATTGAAGTTGCTTTCTCATCTAAAAGAATGATTTCATTAAATAATTTGTTCATATTAAACACTTTACTGTCACAAGTACTATCAAATAAAATCCCATGTCCTATACAAGCTGTTGCTTCAAACCAACATGATATAACAGGTGCACTATTTTTATTAATAGCATCTCTGATAATCTTTTCTTCAATATGATTAGCATCACTACCTAAAGCTGTGATAATTAAATCACAATCCTTTAAATCATTAAGTACATCTTCAACATACTCATCAACTGCACTTATCTCAATATCTAAAAACTGTTTTCCTAAATATCTTTTAAGTGCTATTGCTTTATTCTGCTCAAGATATTCCATACCAAGTAAATGCCTTGCAATATTATCTGAACTTAATGTCTCTGGATCAATTAGTAATAAATTATTACATCCCACTTTAACTAACTTATGTGCTAATGCCGCACCAACTGACCCACATCCTACTATTGCAATTTTCTTTCTTTTTTTATGTACATTAACATTCATTAAATTTCCACCTCGCTTATATAGCCTACTATTAGATATATTCATAGCAGGCATTCCATAGAATACTTTATTTGAATTTGAATCACTTAAAAAAGGATTAATAAAATTTACAACATTTGTTGATTTTATTTCATCAAAATATATAGCTGCATAATGAGTTTCTTTATTACCAGGTAGGCGAAAAGAGAATAAAATTACAGGTAATATATTCTTTGCTTTCTTAATTTTTTGAAGACTACTTAAATATCCAAGTTTTTGAATAAGACTTTTTAATTCTGAATAAGTCCTAGGTATGTTTTTCTCTAATTCTCTTTCAAAATTTATATATATAATTTTATTTTTAATAAAATTGTAATTAGCACTTTTACAAAATTGCTCTATATATTTTTCATCTTCTATAAAAAGTAATTCTTTTTCTTCTGTCTTAATAATATATGAATCTATTACCTTAAAAGATTTAAACTTTTGGATAAGTTCTTTGTTAAAATGTACAATTCCTGTAGTTTTACACCAGTAGCTATCAAACTCATCAAAAATCTCATTTTTATCAAATTCATTGTTTTCAATCTTATTTAAAAAGCCTTCTAATCTGTTGTATGAGTCATATAATAAATCACTTGGATTTTCATAATACAACTTATCTTCATCTGCATCAAGACAAAGTCTATGTCCACTTATCCTATGATTATATTGTTCAATATGTGGGTACTTAAGAAACATTGTTGTATCAGTTGTATAAAAATTTGGGTATTTTAAAGGGAAATTATGACTGATTTCAGTTATAATTTCCACAGAAGATTTATTAATAGTGAATTGTTTACTCATTAATAACAAATCTTTAGTATCTGATTTGGATATGTCTATAAAATCTAATTCTTCCAAATAATCTTTTGCCAGAAGTTGATTGGAAGTTAAATTATTGTTAGGCATATCTTTTTGCCGAACTTCTTTCAGGCTTAACAGTTACTGTTGCAGCAGCTGACGTTGCACTTCCTTTATCTGAAGATGAAGTTTCATCAACTAATGCTAATGTTATACCATGTTTTTTTACAGATTCAATTCCATTATCTCTTGCTTGTTTAGATGAATACATCTCACTTTTACCAATAACTTCATGATTTTTTGCTCGAAGATTAAAATATGGACTTCCATCTTTTGCTTCCAACCTTTGATAGTTCTCATCTTCTTCACAGTTTTTTCTTACTGATTCAATTCCATTCAAAGCACCATGTTTACTTGTGTAATTTTCTGATGTAAGAATCACCTCATTATTTGCTGCCTTAAGAACCCAATGATATGGTTCTTCAATTCCTTCACGTTTTGATAAAACGTAATAACCGTTCTCTTTCAAAGAAAACTCCTTATGTGTTAAGCTATGAACAAAAAATTGATTCACGCAAAGTTATTTTACACAAAAAAGAAACATTTGTCAATATTATTTCCAAAAAAAAGAATATTTTATATATAAAATTATCACTTAATAGAAATATATTGCTATTAAAATTCCAAATAAAGGTAATATACTTGCATTTTTTTTATAAGTATGTTAATATTATAAATATTAAATTAATGGAATAAAGAGATGAATGAAAGAATAAAAGAAGTATATACAAGATTATATAATGATAAATTTTCTTGTACAAAAGAGAATTTAAAAGAACTTTTTGGTGTTACACAAAAAACTATTGAGAATACTTTTAAAGATAATGATGAAATAATTTATGATAAGAAACTAAAACGTTATAGATTTTCAAAACTTTTGCCAGCACATATCCCTTATAAAATATTCTATGATTTTTTTAGTGATAGTATTAATAATAAACAAATAAAAAGTGATCTTTCTATAATTACACATGCATTAACCGATTCTGAAGAAATACTAATGGTAAAAACTGATTTATTATCTGAACTTTCAAAAAAAATAATTCAATTTAAAACAGCTATAAATGAAAACTGTGTACTTAAAATTCTCTACAAAAAAAATGGGTTTGATCAAGAAGAAAAATTCATAAAACCAAATACTATAATATCTAATGGTTTCACTTACTATTTATATGGAACATACCATGAAAAAAATAAAAAGAATGTTGGGGAAACAAGAACATTTGAATTAAGTCGTGTTGAAAAAATTGATATAGAAGATTTTGTTGATAATGAAGTTTTTAGAAAAGATCAATTTGGGAATGCATTTGGACCATATCAAAAAGACAAATATGTTCTTTTAGAGTTTGATAGAATGAGTACAGACTTTTTTAAAAAAGCAAATATATTTAATAACCCAACTTATGAAATTATTGATATAGATATTGATACTTTAACTGTAAAGATGTTTTATAATAGTTTAGACATTGAAGTATTAAAACTTATTCAACAATGGATGCCACACATAAAGATATCTAATCAAGACAAGAATAAAGATATACTTTATTCTAAAATAAAAGAAAATTTTTATAAATTAATTGATTAATATATTATTGATAATATAGCAACATTTGAAAAATTATCCATTCAATTGTAAAGTTAAGCAAACTTAGGTTTAAAATGAATATATCAATTTCTAAACATGCAATAAAAAGAAGAAAGCACTATACACCCATAGAGAAGGATATTTTAATTGATTTAGTAAAACAAATTGATGAAAAATATCATATCTCAAAAAAAGATAATAATGCATATAAAATAGCTCACAATGGTGCAATTGCAATCATTAAAAAAACTGATGATTCTTTACTTTTAGTTACTGCATATGGTTTTAAAAGATATGATTATAAAATTGGCAATATAAACTTTAAAGTTTCAGTAGCTTTATCAATACAAGAACGAAAGAAAATTAGAGAAGATAACAAAGGTATAATACACAAAATATATAGAATAAACTTTTTAGGTAAAAAAGTTGAGTGTGGTTCAATATCAGATATTTCAAAGAGTAAACACTCAAAAGATAAAAACCAAACTAATAACTTTAAGTATAAGATAGTTTTAGATTGGAAGCTATTTATAAAATTTGAAAACATTCCTATGCAACACTATCATTTATATTTTAATAATTTTAATGAAATATCTAATATTGCCTATTTAGAAAATGATATATTTATTTTGAATGATTTTAACAGAATCAATTAATATATATAAAATAATAAAAATGACTATCAAAAGTTAGTTATATGTAAGAACATTGATGTAACAATTAATTATTATGAAATAGTTGATACTATTTAAAGAAAAAGGATTTATTTTGGCTAATAATAAAAATCATCACTTTGTTCCTCAGTTTTTTTTTAGAAATTTTGTACAAATAAATAATAAGCAAAAAATAAAAACAATCAATATGCTAATAAAGAAAAATGGCAATATAATAGAAAATGTTTCAATAAAAGACCAAGCTTCAAAAAATAATTTTTATTTAGACAAAAATATTGAAAAAATATATTCAGATGTAGAAGGAAAACATTGCAAGTTACTAAATATAATAAATAATATTGATTCTATTAAAGATTATACAAAGGAGTCTAAGAATTTTAGTTCAATATTTCAGGTTGTTCTTTTTCAATATTTAAGAACACTTGATATGTTAAATAGAATTAAATCTATTTCAGAAGATTTTTCTAATGAGCTTTTAAAACAAATAATTAATAACAATCACGAGATAAATAACTTAATACAGACAGAAAAAGTAAAAAAAGAAGATTTAATAAAAAGTATAAAAATTTCTTTTCATAAAAAATATTTCAATAAATCCTTAAATGAAAAAATAGCATATACATTTGTTTATCAAGAAGTTATCAAAGATTTGAAAATTTATATTCTTAATAATAAAACTGATAGAGAATTTATTTTTAGCGATAATCCTGTAGTATTTTATAATCTTGCTTTTAATCATATTAAAAATAATAGTATGACGGCTATGCAATCACCTGGACTAATGATATTTTTTCCTATATCTCAAAAAAAATGTATTTTACTTTTAGATGAAGATAAATACATAGGTTCTTTAATTAAAAACTATTTCTTTAATATAACAAATGAGACGGATATAAATAGTATTAATAAATTGCAAATACATAATTGCACTAATTCAATATATTTTTCAGATATAAAAAAAAAGAAATATATTAGTCAACTATATAGACAAGAAAAAAATGCACTAAGGTTTAATAGAAAAGATGTAAAGGTGGATAAAAATACATTGATGATAATTCCAGAAAAAATCAATTATAAAATAAATCTATCTTTTTTATGCCCTAAAGATGAAATCAATAATTCTAATATTAAATATAGAAATAAAGATTTATATCAAGTGATGAAAATAGGTCATAAGGTATTGAATTTTATAAAAAATGAAGCAGAGTCTTATAGAAGACAAAAAGAAATATCATTAGCTACTTGTGATGTAAATGAAGCAAATAGCATTATATTAAATAAATTAAAAGAAATGAAAGTTGATGATTTTTAAAATTAAACTTTTAATCTGTTAACACTTTATAAAATACAAAGGAAATAGGTTATACTCTCATTTTCTTATACTATTTTAGTTAGTTGTTGTAAAAAGAACTAATTGTTTTCCAACAAATAGTATAGTATTATTTAATAAAGTTTTTACGTAGTTAATTAAATCTTTTTCATTCATTTTTATACTTAGTGCGAAACTATATAAATTTAAGTTTCAATGAAGTTTAATTCTAAAATTAACCAAAAGATACACTTGTGTTGTTAAGTATTTATTATAACAATTCTCTCTTTTTATTCTCATACTCTTGTGAACTAATAGCACCTTTCTCTTTTAGCTCGTACCAATAGTTTAAGTCAAAACTTTTAACTTCTTCTTTTTTAATATTTTTAATTAAAATAGCTTCAGAAGAATTTACCATTCTATTAATTTGAGTAGAACTACTTTTATTGTTAATAGCTGTAGCTGTAACAGTTTCACTATTGTTTGAAACAATAATAATACCTTCAGCACCTATTTCAAAAGCCATGAATGTTAAATTAATTATTGCTTGGTTTGAATTACCTTCAGAGTATGCTCTTGTATTAATATGCTCAATCTTATCATAAGTACAATTTTGAAGTTCATCAATAGAGTAAAAGATTTTGATTTTATTTATAAGAAATTTATTGAATATTAAATCATCAAGTTTAGCAATTTTACTCATCTTAACTAAGCTACATATTTTCCATAGAATCAATCCTGGAAACAGTACAACAATGAAAGTAATTGCGATTCCTAGTCCTGCATTTCCTTTTTCTGTAAAAGCAGCATATAAAAGAATTGAACATAATATGAAAGTTATTAGTAAAACTACTTTTGCAATAGTTTCATATATTTTTACTTTACCTAAATATTTTTCAGAATTATTAATATTTATATCATATTTATCAAATATTTTTCGATAGCCTTTATAGTTTTTTTGTATTGACATTTCAATTCCTTATTAAATAACTAAAGTTGTAAATTGTTAAATATGCATCGAACTGACTTATTCTTATATCTTTATTTGTGATTGAAAAAAATTTATTTTTAAGTTCTTTTTTTAACTTTTCATTGATTTTATGGTTATAGCTATTATCATACTTTTTAGCATTTTTATAATAAATAGATAAATCATACTCTTTTCTATGAAGTTTTCTTGATAATGAGGTATTTAAACTCATACTACTATCAAATGAGTAGAATATGAGATTATCATTGATTATTTCAACTTTATCTTTTGTTTTCTTGCATGTATAACTATCATCTGATAACAACTTTTGAAAATCTTTACAAGTCAATTCTTTTTTATAATTTATAGAGTCTTGCATAGCTGTAATATCATTAATAATTACACTTGGAATACTACTAAATTTAATAGCCATTCTAATATCATTAATTTTTAAAGTACCACTAAAAAGTAATCCCATGAATAGAAGTATTGATAATATTAAGATAATAATTAGTGCTAATACAGTTGTACCTAACTCTTTTTTTCTTTTCATACAACAGTCCTAAAAGAAATCATAATCTACCTTTATTGAGAATAAAAACTTTATATATAAAGTTGCAGGAAAAATAATATCCTTATAGAATTTAATAACTTCTTATATAAAGTTATAAATTGAAAGATATTGAATTATTAGATAAAGATTACATACAGAATCTATACATTAAAATTGGTAAAAATGTAAAAAGAATAAGAGAAGAAAAGAATATTTCTCAACTTACATTGGCCCAAGCAATAGGACATAAATCTGTTACTGTAATTTCATGTTGTGAGATTTGCTATAAAAACTATCATTTTAATATAGAGCATCTTGCAAAAATTGCTTATGTTTTAGATGTAAATATTGAAGACTTTTTTAAATAATATTCTTCTATAATTTGATAACTCTCTCAAAAGCATTTTTTAGATTATCAACAATTTTACCATTTTTTACAAAATGTTTAAAGGTATGACCAGGTATTGATACTTTTTTCATCAATCCTTTATTATCATGCGTTTGATGAATTAGGTCTATCAAAGTATCTTCATCAATCTTTATATTTAAATTAAATATAAACCCTTTATAACCTTTATTTTTCTTTTTATCAATTTCAAATAAATAGAAAAAGTCATTATTGCTAAATATAATCTTTATTAAAAGATATCTTCGGATTCTCACAAAAGCTCTTTTGACTTTTTTTGAGTTCTTTTCTTTAATATCTCTATTAATCTCTATCCATCTATTTAATTCTAAACCTGTATTTTTCAATACATCTGAAAAATTTGTTTTTACATAATCAGAGTTTTCATTACAAGATAAATCTATGAACTTAAAATCATTAATATAAACTCCTTTGTATAAAATTTCTTTTTTATCTCTAAGAGTTTTTAAGGCATCAATTATTAATGAAAATTCCACTAATGGTTTTATTTCTTGTCCTTGCGTAGTAACAATATTTACTTTACCTGTATTTGATGAACTATTAGCTTGATTATCTATTCCAGAAGATATGTTATCTATATCCTCAGTATTTTCTACAGTTGTTGTTTTTGCAGTAGGAGGTGAAGCTTTTTTTATTTTCTCAATTTTTGATAATTTATGCTTTGAAGTTTTTAATATTCTAACAGAAGATCTAATATTTTTACTTCCATTTAAACTATGAGGATTTTCCTCTCCTGTTATTGGAGGATTATCTTCTATTTCAGAAGTATATCTTTGATGTGGTTTTTCAGTTCCAGTATTTCCAGTATTTTCGTATTCATCTTTTTCTGTATAATCGATTACTTCATTGTCATGTGGCAAAGTGTATCCATTAATTATAAATACTAAAAAGGTATCTTTATCTAGATATACTCCTTTTACGTCAAGTTCAATTTCAGAAGGATGATAAGGTAGAATTACTGGATATCTATCAGGATATGGGGATGATGTTTCTAAACTGGCACGAATATTAAAAATTCTTTTCCTTGCTATTTCATTAAATTTTGCATAAGCAAGAAGAAAAAGACTATTTTTATATTTATTTCTTTTAAATTCAATCAAATATTTATCTTTATCAACTATTTTACTACTTTTAATATATTCATCCAATACATCAACCAGGTTATATTGAAGTAATTCATATCTTAATCTTGGGTTTAAAGGTGCAAAAGTTGAAGTAAATAATTCTAAGGATGGAATTAATACAGTTTTTGTTCCAACTATAAATCTAGTAAAAGTTGCATTTGCAAAATGCCAATAATCTTTTTTTAATTCTAAGATATTTATTCTATAAATATCTGATTTAAAATAATTAGTAAGTGATTCTCGATATGTAATAGAAGTTGCAGTTTTAGTATCAAGTGAGAAACGTAACTTATGATAAGAATTATTTTCGAACTTAGCCCAAATTTTGTTTGTTCTTTTATTACCACACCATATAGTCATATATCTTACAATATCAAGCTGTGCTACAGATATTTTTATACAGGTATGATTATTAGTTAAAGTGCTAGGATTTAGAGTTATCTCTTTTAAGAGTATATCAACATGAGGGACTCTTGTTTTTCCTATGTTTTTATAAAGTGCTCCATATGCCCAAACAACTCTAAACTTATTGTCATCTGGAAAAGCTTCTATAGGTGATACTCTTTCATCTATCTTAATTTTATTTTGCATTATTTATTGTAGCATAGTTTATTGATATACTTTTTATATTTATAATTATTATTTAATTTAAAATACTATCATTTTTTTAATTTTCCACATATTTAAGTAAATCTAATATAACACTTCATCACTATAATTAATTATTACCTTACCATTTTTAAATACTTAATTTTACTATGTAATAAATCAAGCTAATTATAAAAATAATTTGTATTTAACTTTTTCTTTTTAAGAAACTATATTAAATGGTTGTTCAATACCCCAATATAATACATCTATTATATTAATATCTTCTGTTACAATTGAATAATAGATTCCTTTTTCAATTAAATTAAGTCTATTATTTAATATTCCTATTCTATTACCTGTTGTACTTAAAACTTGTGTATTACCATCTAAATAATTAGATAACTTAACTAATGTTCCTTCTAGTGGCGTATATTCATTATTCCATTTAACACTTAAAGTAATTTTATCTGAGTTCCAAACCATATTACTTTCTGGTTTGAATTCAAAAAGAAACTTTTTCCATAAAGAAGATGTTTCTTTAGTTGGCCAAGTATTTGACTCAGTTAATATTCTAACTTCTATAGAAGATAACCATGAATTTAACTGTAAACTATTTGTAAAGCTTGCATTTGTTGAAGTAACTGCTTGAATTGCTGCTTTTCTTGAATTAAAACCTGCTTGCATCAATAATGCTACACTTCGATTTAATGTTCCATTTTCAATAGATGGTACTAATAAATTAGTTTCAAAATCATCAATAATATAACCATCAATAATATCTTCATTAGCTTTTGCACGTACCTTTATAGCTTCTAATCCCCATATTAAACGATAAACTAAACCATCTTCGACAAATTCTAACACTTCTTCTATATTAACAAATCCTTTTTCAGTTAAAGTTTCTCCTTTTAGCCAGCTTTCTAATATATCTTTCCAATTACTTGGTAATGTACTAGGGATAAATGGCGAAATATTAAAAATTAATTCTGCTAATTTTTGTATTGTAACAATTGCTTGAAAGATATCTCCAATTTCAATATATCTATTAGCAAAGACTAATAACCTATTTGCCTCAAGAGAAATCATATCAAGCTTTTGCCCACTATCTAATCCAAGTCCTGCAAGAAAATAACCTTTGCGTTGTAAATAGGAGCTATTTTGCCATATATATTCTGCTCTTTTTTTTAAAACTAAACTATATATCTTTTGCTTTACTTCAGAATATGATTCTATTGTTCTTTTCCATAGTGAAGCATCTAAGACATTAAGAAGAGTTTCTCCAATCTTATCAATCACTATATCTACTTCGCCTAGCATACTAATCAAGGCTGAATCTAAAAACTTAATAAGATTATTCCATTCTTCAATAATTTCATCTTGAGAAGTATTTTCAATCATCACTAGTTTATCATTTAAAAGCTGCTCTAATTCTCTTTCATCTTTTGGATTATAATTAGATATTAGAAGAGTGATTATTTTCTCAATAAGTAACATTAAACCACTTTTCATACTTCTAGCATTTACATCATTTATTAAAGTATGCCATTGTCGAATTTTTTTTGTATAACTATCAAATATTGGTCGTATTATAAGTCCCTGAGTATCAATAAAGGCTCTACCTGCTCTACCTATAACATTTTTAAACTCTGATACATCAATAATATCACCATTTCTATGTAAAGAATGAAATACTACAGCTGTTGCTGATAAGTTAAGTCCTTGTGCAAGAGTAGGAGACGAAACTGTAACTTTTAATACTCCATCTCTTAACAAATTTTCCATTTCTTTTCGAAATGGTGTAGGTAGAGAACCATGATGCACACCTACTCCAATATCTAAACATTTTACTATAAAATTATGTTCTCCTAACCATTCTTTTCCCAAAGTTTTTGCCAATTCTAAACGTTCGGGGATTGATTCAAATAAAGAAGGTAATGCTCCTCTAATATGTAAATCTACTATAATCTCAGCAAAAGAATTTACTGACTTTTTTTGTGGACAATATATTAGTACAGTATGTTCATCCTCAATAAGTTTCCAAGCTGTTGCTAAGGTCAATTCTTGTTGATTCTTAGGAAAAGGTATTTGTCTTCTTCCAGGATTAGGATTTGAAGGAATCATTGGTCTTAAGAAACTTGGAATAAAAGGATTTTCTTCTCCAATTAAAAAGTTTAACCTAGCAGTGTTTTCTTGCCAAATAACTTCAGCAAATCTTAAATCTGTTGGTCTCCAATCAGTTTTAACGGCATCGCCTGGCTTATCTTTTCTTAACCAATTTACAAAATTATCAAATTCTTCTCCACTAGGTAATATTGCCGATAAACATACTATTCTTCTTGTGTTAGAGTCAGTCCGATTTAATAAACGTTGAATTTGTACCTCATAGTTTATTTCTCTTTCACTTAATCCTATCATATGTCCTTCATCTAAAACTATCAATCCTATATCATCTAAGATTGTAGAATCATTTCTTAATGCAAAATCTAATTTTTCAGGTGTACCGACTACAATATCTTGAGTTTTCAAAACATCTTCTTCAAAATTACTTATACCAATACTTCCATATAAAGAAGAAACCGTTTTTCCTAATGGTAAAAATGTTTTTCTCAGTGATGTTTCAGTTTGAGCCGATAATGCTCTTAATGGAGTTATAAATAGAACTCTCTTTTTTATTGATAAACATCTAAGAATACATAATTCAGCAACTCTTGTTTTTCCTGCACTTGTTGGAAGAGAAACTACTAGGTCATCAGTATCACTAACAGCTCTTCTTGCAGCACTTATTTGAGAAGGCCACAATTCAACTTCTGACTTATTTCTTTTATATAAAGAAGCTATATATTTCCATCTTAATATCTCCCACTCTTTACTATTAGGATCTGATGGAGTTAAAGGTAGTAACTTATGGAAACTTCTATTCCATAAATCAATTAGTAAAAACTTGGTCACTCTAAAAACCCACCATTGCGGTACTAACTTTAGTTCATTACATATATTAAGTGCATTATTAATAATCTCAATTGAATTATTATATAAATCTTCTCTGGAAACTTCCAATGCAAAAAGATATTCATACATTGCAGAAAAATAATTATCTGTTAATGCTAAATCAATAGTAGATAACTCAAGAGATTTTATAAGTTTTTCTTTTTCTGATAGATCTAGTGAACTATTAACTATTTCATCAATTTTTGAATTAAGACTTTCTGCTAAATTTATATCATTGGCTTGTCCTGAATATTTCCATAATAAAATTTCTTTTTCAATACCTTTAAATTTTCTTAATATTAAGAGTCTAAGAATATTTTCTATTGGAGTTAAACTATCATAATCTAAATTACTTACAAGAGAATATGCCTTTGCCGAATATTGACCTATATGAAATGCAGAAGAAGCTAATATTTTATGAAAACTCCTATGACTATTAAATTCTCCATTATGAACCACATCCATTATGGCATTAGCAGAGTTTTTAAAAGCCTCATTATATAAAACTTCATCTCCTCCTAATTCTTTTAAACGAATGCCCAAAGATAGGAGTGAATAGCCATAAGATAAAAGATCGTAGCTCAAACTATCAGCAAAATGGGGTGCACCATCAGGTAATATACCATTTTTCCATATCATGGAACGAGCTAATCCTCTATCTAATAGTCTTCCTCTAAAACCACTAGAAAGTGATTCTTCTATTAATTGTTCTATATCATTAACTATTGGCATTTATAATTCCTTCATAAACTTGATTAATAAGTTCTTGATGTTTATTAGTTCTTAATGATATAGATGTTTGTTTTATATTATCACTATACGTCTCCAATGCATTTTTTTGCAATGTTCCTGAGTTAGTTTTAGTAAAAGTAAAAAGTAAATGTTCAACATGGTCTTGATTAATTCCGTCAACAAGTTGTACTTTTTCTAGTTTATTTGCTAAATCAATACTTCCTGTTTCTCTTAGTCTATCTATTACAAAAGATAAAGCATGTGGTGATGGTAATCCATTATCATTATCTAATTCTGACCTTGCACTATCAAGTACTGATTGAGATAATGACTGATAAGATTTAGCTTCTGCTTTAAGAAACTTTACACATTGATCAGATGGATTAATATATATACCAAGAATGTCATCTCCTCTCATTGCCATATTTCTATGATCTTTCCATCTTAATTTCTTAATAGGAACATTGTAGTTTGTTGATTCATCAATATAATCACTAGTAATTATTTCTCCAATATCTCCTGAACGTATTTTTTTCACAGTAGGAGTTTTATCCAAAATCTTTTTAGCAGCAGCACTTTTCCCCAACCTTGTAAGTACATCTGCTACAGACTCTGGAGCAATATAGTATTCAGGTACTAAATCTATAAGACCTTGAACAATTTCTTGAAAATGTTCATCTTTTAATTCTAAAATAGTAAAGCTATGTTCATCTTTTAATATTGTATTTATATTTGATTTACTTAAAATATCTAGCATTATTTTATTCCTTAAAACTTTTATTTTCTTGAATACTTCATTATTTAAACTATTTCCATAACCTTGAACTATATGGACCTTTTAAAAATTCTTTTTCCGTTCTAACAATCATTCTTTTAATTGCCATAGATTCTAAGCCTTGCTCTTCTAAAGATGAAGTATCTTGTACCATTGAGACAACTGTAATTGCTTTAGATCTAGCTCTATCTTTTCTTAATCGTTTGACAGATTTAATCTCTTTTCCATAAAAGTTAAGACCTAATATTTGAGTCGTCTTTTCAATTGAATCTTTTGAAGTAAAATTTGAATTTAAAAGTCTTATAACATCTTTTTTATCTATGTGGGTTACTTTATATAAATTCTGTAAATCTATACCAACTTTATTAGCTCTTCTCTTTATTTTGTATTTCAATGATGGAGTTATTCTCACTTTACTTTTACTCATTATAGTACTCATATGATTTTTTATATCATAACATAATTCAAAACAAATGTGATTTATATAAAAATTTGTAGCATAGTTAAATGGAATTTAGTAAAGTTTATTGGAAATATCATCTGCATGATTTATTTGTAGACAGTAAATTTCCACATGGACAAGGATTCATAGCCCCTATAAATAAAAACTTTGTGTTATACTTTACTTTTGAGTTTGCACGACTTATCAATAAACAGTTGTCTTCAAGGGGTTCTCTTAATGACTCTAAAATAGAACTTGGAAAATGTGGTAACTCGTCAAAAAAAAGTGCTCCAGCGTTTGCTAATGCTATTTCTCCTAGACTATTACTACTTCCTACAATTGATGCCTTTGTTGAGGAACAGTGGGGAGATCTTGATACACGTACAGGTTTAAAGTTTGGCTCTTTTAAATCTAGTGCTTGCAATTTTGCTATTTCAAGAATCTCATCTAAACTCATTGGAGCCATTATATATGGTAACCTCTTTGCAATCATTGATTTTCCGCAACCTGGACTTCCTTCTAAAAGAATATTATGGTTCCCTGCTGCTGCTATAAGTGCTGCTTTCTTTGCATTTTCTTGTCCTTTTATATCAAAAAAATCATTTTCATAACAGTTTTCATAATAAAACTCTTTTCCATTTATATTTATCTTCTCATACTCAAGCATATCCTTTTTATAAAGGTATTTACTCTTATCTTCTTGATGAAAAAACTCAATTGCTTCTAAAAGATTTTTAACACAATAGATATTTATATTTGGAATTTTACTAATCTTTTTTGCACTATTACTACAAACTAAAACATTTGCTATCTTATTTTGTTTTGCAAGGGACAAGATTATAGGGAAGATATTATTACTATCTTTTGTCTCGCCATTTAAAGATAGTTCTCCAAAGACATGGATATCTTTAAAATCTATTTTCTTTTCTTCATATAATGAAATCAAAAGAGCAATAGGTAAGTCAAAGTGTGTTCCAGTTTTTTTGATTTCGCTAGGAGAGAGATTTATAGTAATTTTTTTAGGAGGGAACTTATAGTCATTTGTAAGAAGTGCTGACTTTACTCTATCTTTTGACTCTTTTATTTGATCAGACGGTAAACCAACTATTGTAAAACTTGGTAAGCCTTTTGTAAAGGTTGATTCAACACTTACTTCACTTGCATCTATATTTGCTAAGGTTGCAGATTTTATTATCTTCATATACACTCTTTAAATAATTTAATTCATTATATAAAAAGTAGTATAAAATAAGATTAAATATTATTATAAAATTAAACTATCCTCTTCTCCTAATATATCAGAGAAAGCTTCTTTTGCTTTTATTTTATCAGTTATATCAAATCTAATAGACTTATAACCTTCTATTTCATCATATTTATTTAAAATAGGGAAAATAATACTATCAACCCAATAATAGCCACCATCTTTCTTCAAATTCTTAACTTCTCCACGCCAAACTTGTTTAGATGTAATTGTTTCCCACATCTCTTTAAATACTTTTTCTTCCATATCAGGATGTCTTACTATTCTATGATTTTGACCTATTAATTCTCTTTGCGTATATCCAGAAATATCCATAAATGGCTCACTAACATAGATAATATCACCATTTATATCTGTCTCAGAGGTAATTGCATAATTGTTGAAAAAACTATATACATAATCAAGTCTAAAAAGTTGTACTTTTAAAGATTCATTCTCTTTTGTTAAGTTTTGTATTTGTTCTTGCAGTTGTAGAATTTGAGTTTGTTGATTGTCAGGGCTCATAATATACTCCTTAAAGGAGTATTATATTATGAAATACATAAGATTCTTATTTTTTTGATTTGAGTTTCTTCTTCCACTCTTTCTCAAATTTTTTTCGTTTTGTAATTGATAGGTTTTCAATAAATAAATGCCCAGCTAAATGTTCCATTTCATGTTGCCATGCTACAGCTAAGAAATCTTCACACTCCATAGTTTGTTTTTCACCATCTCTATTGTAGTACTCTACAATAATATGTTGTGCTCTTTTAACTTCTTCATTAAACCCAGGTACACTTAAACAACCTTCAACAAAAACTTGTTCACCATCTTTATGAGTAATCACAGGATTAATTGCTTCAATTAAATCTTCTTTTTCTTGAATATCTTCTTCATTTGGAAGATTAATAATTAAAACATTTAATGGAATACCTACTTGAATTGCAGCAAGACCTACACCATTTTCTGCAATCATAGTGTCATACATGTCATCAAGCAATGTTTGAAGTTCTTCATCGAACTTCACAACATCACTAGATTTTGTTCTAAGTAGTTTATTTGGATATGTTAAAACTTCTCTAATCATATTATTTACTTATGACTTGAAATCACTTCATCAACTAAACCATATTTGCAAGCTTCTGTTGCAGACATAAAGTTATCTCTATCTGTATCTTTTTCAATTACTTCAATAGGCTGTCCAGTTTGTTCTGAAATCATTCTATTTAAATCATCTTTCATTCTTTGAATCTCTTTAGCTTGAATCTGAATATCAGTAGCTTGACCTTGAGCTCCACCTAATGGTTGATGAATCATAATTCTAGAGTTAGGTAAAGAGTATCTCTTACCTTTTACTCCAGAAGATAATAAAAATGCACCCATAGAAGCTGCTTGACCTACACAAATAGTACAAACATCAGGTTTAATATAGTTCATAGTATCATAAATAGACATACCACTTGTAATTACTCCACCTGGAGAGTTGATATATAAATAGATATCTTTATCTGGATCCTCAGCTTCTAAGAATAAAAGCTGAGCAACAACTGTTGATGCTACTTGGTCATTAATCTCACCACTTAACATAATAATTCTATCTTTTAGAAGTCTTGAATAAATATCATAACTTCTTTCGCCTCTTCCACTTTTCTCAACTACATATGGTATATAACTCATTTTTTATCCTATTTTAGGTTTTAGTTTCCTGCTTTTTCGTCTAATAATTTAGTAATTACTTTTTCTTCAATCATAGACATTTTAATTGCTGGTAAATAACCTGCATCTTGGTATTGCTTTAATACTTCTTGAGGGTTTTGACCAGTTTGCATCGCTTCATAGTAAATTACTTGAGTAACTTCTTGATCAGTTACATCAATCTCTTCAGCTTTTGCTAAAGCATCTACAATGAAAGTAGCTTTTACTGATTTTTCAGCATCTGCTTTTAATTCATCTCTGATAGCTTCAACTTTAGATGCATCTTCTTGTAATTCTTTGATTTCATCTTCAGACATAGTTCTTACTTTGTTATTTAAAGAGTAGTTAATCTCTTGGTCAATAACAGAAGAAGGTAATGCGAAATCAATTTTTTCAACTAATTTATCTAAGAATGCAGGTTTTAACTCATCTCTATAGTAAATAGCTTTTGCTTCACCAGTGATTTGCTCAGCAATTTTTTCTTTTAAAGAATCAATTGTTGCATCTTCTTCACCTGGTAACATTTTCTTAGCTAATTCGTCATTTAATTCAGGAGCAACTTTCTCTTGAATTTCATGTAAAGTTACTTTAAATGTAGCTTCTTTACCAGCTAAATCTTTTTGTTGGTAAGATTCTGGGAAAGTTACAACAACATCTTTTTCTTCTTCATATTTCATACCGATAACTTGCTCTTCAAATCCTGGGATAAATGCACCAGAACCAATTTCTAATGGATACTTCTCAGCTTTTCCACCTTCAAATGCAACACCGTCTACGAAACCTTCAAAGTCGATAACTGCGAAGTCACCTTCTCTAACCATTCTTTTTCTTTTGATTTTTTCTAATGGTGCAGATTGTTTAGCAATCTCTTCTAATCTTGCTTCAACTTCTTTTGCGTCTGCTTCTTTTTTATCAACTGCTGGAATTAATGATTTATAATCACCTAATTCTACTGCTGGTTTGCAAGCAACTTTGATTTCTACTTCAATAGAACCATCTTCTTTTTTGTCATATTTACCAAATGTTGGCTCACCAATTAAGTCTGCATTTTCGATTTTTAACTCAACTAAAGCATCAGTTAATACAGCTCTTACTGCTTCACCCTCTGCATCTTCTGTTAATTTATCAGCATATCTTTGTTTTACAACAGCAACTGGTACTTTACCTTTTCTAAAACCTTGAATATCCATAGTCTTAGCAGCTTGTTTAGCTACCTTGTCTACGTTTTTTTCAATTGTTTCTTTAGAGATTGTTGAAGTGATAACTGCATTAGCTTCGTCAACTCTTTGTGCGTTAAATTCCATTAAATCTACTCCGATTATTTTAATTTTAGTCGTGATTTTATCTAAAAGTTACTTGGGATAATATAAAATACAAAAACTAAGATTTTATGAGGGCTTATAATTGCAATTTCTTTATCCAAATGTACTATTTTTTATGTTAATTCCTATTATTATTTTAATGTTTCTAATTACTACAAACAAAGATAAGTTTCAAAGGTTTTTTGACAAAGAAGCATTGGCAAAACTATCTGTTAAAAACAGATACATGACAAAAACAACTAGAAACATACTTTTTTTTCTAGTACTAATACTAATGACTATTTCTCTTGCAAGACCTGTAATAAATGAAAAAGAGCATAAAATAGACCAAGAAACAGTATCTTTTGTAATAGCTTTAGATGTTTCAAAATCGATGCTTGCAACTGATATTTATCCAAATAGATTAAGTCTTGGAAAAAAGAAGATTTTAGACATCATAGATTATGCGAAACAAAACTCTATAGCAGTGGTTTTATTTGCTAAATCCTCTTTTATACTTTCTCCTATAACTCAAGACTTCAACTCTTTAAAAATACTTGTAAATAGACTTGATACTGGACTTAACTTTGACAATGGCTCAAATATTTTCTCAACATTAGAAGTTAGTAAAAAGCTTCTAAGAAATGTAAAAGATAAAAACCTTATTTTAATAACTGATGGTGCAAATAAATCAGACTATAAAAAAGAGATTGAATATGCTAAAAAGAACAATATTAGAATCTATACTTTAGGATTAGCTACAAATAAACCTACTCCTATCAAACTTCAAGATGGAAACTTTTTAACTAAAGATGATGGTTCAATTGTAACTGTTAAACTAAATGAAGATATTAAGCAACTTTCATTGAATACAGATGCTGCATATATAAAATACTCAAACTCAAGTGATGATATAAAGCAAGTTATAGATGATATAAATATAACTTCAAAAAAACAAAAACAAGAATCAAGAAATTTCAAAACCTACACAGAGCTTTTTTATTATCCTTTAGCTTTAGCTCTTTTTATTTTACTTATTGCTTTTTCATCTAGACCAAAGTTATCTGAGATATTTAAAAAGAATAAAAACCTTGCTCTTTTAGCTTTAGTTCTGTTCTTCTCAAATAGTTCTCTAAAAGCTTTTGAGTTTGACTTTAAAACAATAAATAAAGCAAATGAACACTATGAAAAACAAGAGTATGAAAAAGCCTCTAAAGAGTTTAGAAAAGTAGCTAAAACTCCTGAGTCACACTACAACTTGGGAAATGCACTATATAAACAAGGTGAATACAAAAAAGCTTTAATGCACTATAAAAATGTAGTCTCTTCAAATCAAGAGTTAGAGTATAAAAAGCTTCATAATATGGGAAACTCTTATGTAAAATTAAATGACTTACAAAATGCAAAAAGAGTTTATGAAAAAGCTTTAAAAATAAAAGATGATAAGCAAACAAAAGAGAACCTAGAAGCAGTATTAAAAGCCCTTAAAGATAAGAATAAAGACAAACAAAATCAGCAAAATAAAAATAACCAAAACCAGTCTAAAGATGGTGACAAAAAAAATCAAGATAATAAAAAACAAGAACAAGACAAAAGTCAAAAAAATAAAGAAAAGAATAAAGATTCTAAAGAAGAAAAAGAAAAACAAGATAATAAAAATAGTGAAGAAAATAGCTCACAAAAAGAGCAAAAAAATCAACAAATAAAACAAAATCAATTAAGTGACGCAGAAGAAAAAAAGTGGCTGAAAAAACTAGAACAAGCAAAAGAAGTTCCAGTTATGCTTAAAAAGTTTGATTCCAAAGAGCAAAGTGATGACACTTCAACTCCTTGGTAAGATATAAAAGACTAATAAAAATTAGTAGTCTGCAGTTTTTCTCATTTGCATTAACTCTTTTTGTACTGAGATATTAATATTTTCATCAGCATCAAAGTTTAGTGCATAGTTTCTTCCATCATAATCAACAGAGTTTAAGATGATTTTCATAGCTTCAAGTCTTGCTTTGTGTTTATCATCACTTCTAACAATATGCCATGGAGCTGCTCTTGAAGATGTTCGTCTAAGCATCTCGTACTTTTTCTCAGAGAATTCTGACCATAAATCTTGTGCTTGCATATCTACTTCTGAGAATTTCCATTGTCTAAGAGGGTCATTGATTCTTCTATCAAATCTTCTTTTTTGTTCATCTTTAGAAACAGAGAAATAAAGCTTGATTAAAATCATTCCTTGTCTTACTAAATCTTGCTCAAAATTTACAACGTCTTCCATGAAAATTTCATACTCTTCTTTTGTACAAAATCCAAAGATAGGCTCAACCATAGCTCTGTTATACCAAGACCTATCAAATAGTACCATCTCTCCACCAGTTGGGAAATGTTGGATATACCTTTGTAAGAACCATTGATTTCTTTGTGTTTCAGTTGGTTTACCTAATGCAACAACTCTATAGTGTTTGTTGTTCATATATCTAGTGATTCGTCTAATCGCCCCACCCTTACCAGAAGCATCTCTTCCTTCAAAAAGAATAATCATTCTTTTGTTTTCAGATTCAAGATAGTTTTGTAGTTTGATTAGCTCAATTTGATATTTTTTTAACTCTTCTAAGTCATAGATTTTTTGAATCCCATCTCTTAAAGTCTCTGGGTCTAAATCTTTGAAGTCACCTAAAATAGTTTTTAAATTTTTATTTTCTTCATATAACTCTTGATATTTTTTATCAAAGTTTTTTTCTGTAATTGGTGTTTTTACAGTCTCTTCTTCTTTTTCAACTACAATTGAGTCTTTAAACTTCTGCATTAAAGTAAGTGCAGTTTTTTTAGTAAGGTTATCTTTTTTTGTATAACCTAATACTTTTACATATCTTTTTTTATTATATTGAAATCTTGCTATATATTTTTTTCCAAAAGTTGGGTGTGCAGCTTTTGAAATATATAAACCACTATATTCTGTTTTATCAAAATCACTTAAATTCATTACAACTACGCCTTTGCAAATTTATTTTGTTTTTCCATATACTCTAACTCTTTTGTTCCAGAAACTAAAGTATCTTTATCGATTTTTATCTCTTTTAAATCAATCTTATTTGGATAATCAACTTGTGTTAAAATATGTTTGATACAGTTGATTCTTGCTTTTTTCTTATTATCACTTTTTATAATTGTCCATGGTGCAAAATCAGAATTTGATGACATAAGCATCGAGAACTTAGCAACTGTGTATTTATCCCAAAGTTTTTGAGACTCTTTATCTACAGGAGAAAGTTTATACTGTTTTAAAGGGTCAACTTCCCTTTTTTTGAATCTTCTTGCTTGTTCTTTTTTAGATACTGAAAAGTAAAATTTAAGAAGAATAATTCCAGATTTTACAAGCATTTGCTCAAACTCAGGAACCTCTCTTAAAAACTCATGGTGTTCTTCAGAAGTACAAAATCCCATAACTGGCTCAACACCAGCTCTGTTGTACCAAGACCTATCAAAAAGTACAATCTCACCTGCACTAGGTAAATGTTTAGTATATCTTTGGAAATACCATTGTGTTTTTTCAACATCACTTGGTTTTTCTAAGGCAACTACTCTTGCACCCCTTGGATTTAGGTGTTCTGTGATTCTTTTGATAGTACCACCTTTTCCAGCAGCATCTCTACCTTCAAAAATCATAAGAACTTTTAGTCCCTTTTCTTTTACATGGTTTTGAAATTTTAGAAGTTCAATTTGAAGTTTTGTTAACTCCTTTTCATATTCTAAAGTCTCTTTTTTAACCCAGATTTGAACTTTTTTACCTTTTGTTTTTAACTCTTCTCTTTTTCTTGAATAGTTGTTTGGTAAATGTTTGTCACTCTTTTGAGTATCAATCTCTTCTTCGTCTTTAAATTCTTCATTTATGATATTTCTATCTTGCCCCATTGTTCTTCCAACTTATAATTATAATCTTGATTTATATGCATTATATCCAAAATTATTTACAATTTGGTAACAACCCTTTTTATTTTTTATTACTAAAGATGGTAACTTAATTCCATTGAACGTTGTAGTCTTTACCATAGTGTAGTGAATCATATCTTCTAAAATAATTTTATCGCCTACTTTTAGGAGCTCATCAAAGGAATAATCTCCGATAATATCACCTGCTAAGCAAGTATTTCCTCCAAGATGATATGTGTGTTTTTTTTCATTGGCAAGACCTGAATTTCTAATATCTGCTCGGTATGGCATAGCTAAAGTATCAGGCATATGAGCTTCAGCTGAAGTATCTAAGATGGCTATTTGCATTTGATTTTCTACAATATCTAAAACAGTTGCCATAAGGTAACCTGTTTGCCAACCTACAGCTTCACCTGGCTCTAAGTAAACTTCTAAATGAGGGTATCTTTCTTTGAACTCTTTTAATAGTTTTATTAAACCTTCAACATCATAGTCAGCTCTTGTGATATGATGTCCTCCACCAAAGTTTACCCATTTCATTTGTGCTAAATATTCACCAAAGTTTTCTTCAAAGTTAGCTAAAGCACCTTGTAGTGCATCTACATTTTGCTCACAAAGAGCATGAAAATGTAGACCTTCTACTAAATCTAGCTTATCACCTTGGAAGTTTTTCTTTGTAATTCCAAGTCTTGAATATGCACCACAAGGATTATATAAATCAACTTCTACAGAAGAGTACTCAGGGTTTACCCTAAGACCAATAGAAGTTTTTCCATGTGCTTTTTTACCATACCTTTCAAGTTGTGTAAATGAGTTAAATACTAAGTGATTAGAAATATCTATAATCTCATCTATCTCTTCATCTTTAAAAGCTGGGCTATAAGTATGAACTTCTTTTTGAAACTCTTCTTTTGCTAAAAGTGCCTCATGTAATCCACTTGCACAACAACCGTGAAGATACTTTCTACAAAGCTCAAAACTAGACTTTAATGCAAAACCTTTAAGGGCAAGTAAAATTTTTACATCTGCTTCATCTTGAACTTTTTTTAGTAACTTTAAATTGTTTTCTAGAAGCTCTTCTTCACATATAAATGCTGGACTTGGTAACTCTTCTAGTGAGTTAAAAGTTTGATTTTCCATTTGATTGTTTCCTATGAAATAGTAAGTTTTATTTTGATTTTTCTTGATTCTGAAGATTAAGATATTTTATTCAAAAACAAGGCTTGAAAAGTATAAAGGGAGGAATTTACTCTTAGTAAATGACTCTCTTTATATCTTTTTGTAAACGAAGTTTTTGGAAAAAAGAATTAATCTAGTTCTAATATTTTCCAAGGAAGACCTTGCGTCATTAGTTCATCCATAAATGGCTTCGCATCAAACTCTTCAATATTGAACACACCTTTACCATCCCAGATACCTTTGTATATCATCTTAGTTCCAATCATAGCTGGAACTCCTGTTGTATATGAAACTGCTTGTGCTCCTGTCTCTTTGTAACACTCTTGATGGTCACAAACATTATAGATGTAAACTTTCTTTTTCTTCCCATCTTTAATACCTTCAATGATACAACCAATATTTGTTTTACCAACTGTTCTTGGTCCTAAACTAGCTGGGTCAGGTAATAATGTAGTTAAAAACTCTATTGGAGTGATTTCTACACCTTTGTGCATTACTGGTTCAATACCTAACATACCTACATTTTGTAAGCAGTTCATATGTTGGATATAAGAATCACCAAATGTCATAAAGAATCTAATTCTTTTTAAACCTTTAATATTTTTAGATAACGACTCTAACTCTTCATGGTATAAAAGATATGAAGGTTTAACTCCAACTTCTGGATAATCATGGTCAACTCTGATTTCTAATGGCTTTGTTTCAATCCACTTTCCATCTTCCCAGTATCTTCCGTTTGCAGATACTTCTCTTAAGTTGATTTCTGGGTTAAAGTTTGTAGCAAAAGGATATCCATGGTCACCTGCATTACAATCCATGATGTCAATATAGTGAATCTCATCAAATAAGTTTTGTTGAGCGTATGCACAAAATACACCTGTAACACCTGGGTCAAAACCACTTCCAAGTAAAGCTTTTACACCTGCTTTTTCAAACTGTTCATGTCTAGCCCATTGTTCTTTGTACTCAAACTTAGCTTCGTCTGGATGTTCATAATTTGCTGTATCTACATAGTCAACACCACATTCAGTACAAGCATCCATGATTGTTAAATCTTGATAAGGTAATGCTACATTTAAAACAACCTTTGGATTAACCTCTTTAATTAGACTTACTAATTGAGGAATATCATCAGCATCAACTTGTGCAGTTTGAATTTCAACTCCAAGTTTATCTTTAATATCCATTGCGATTGAATCACACTTTTTAACCGTTCTTGACGCTAGTGTAATTTTTTCAAATGTATCAATATTCATAGCACACTTAACTGTAGCAACTCTACTTACTCCACCTGCACCAATGATTAAAATACCTTTTTTCATCTATTTTTGCTCCATATTTTTAAATTGAATATCTGTTTTTTTAATTGCGTTTATCATTGCATCACAAATCTTATTTAATTCTTCATTAGTAATTGTATAAGCAACGATTGAATAAATTAGTTTTCCAAATGGTCTTATCCATACACCTTGATTTTGGCACTCATCTTGTATAAACTGAGCGAAATCAGGGCTATGAAGTTCTACAACACCAATTGCACCAATTGTTCTAATATCTTTTACGATTTCTACTTCTTCTAAAGTATTTAGTTTTTGAGTAAATATTTTATTGATATTTGAAACTTTTTCTTGCCAGTTTGACTCTAATAATAAATCAATACTGGCATTTGCCACACTACAAGCTAAAGGATTTCCCATAAATGTTGGACCGTGCATAAGTACACCTATTTCAGAGTTTGAAATAGTATCGCTTATATGTTTTGTTGTACACATTGCAGCAAGTGTCATCATACCACCTGTTAGGCACTTTCCTATTGTAATGATATCTGGTACTACATCTGCATGTTCACAAGCCCACATCTTACCTGTGTGACCAAAGCCTGTTGCTATCTCATCAGCAATGAAAATTATATCATATTTTGTACATAATTCACGCAACTTTTTTAGATAATCAGGCTTATGAATCCTCATACCACCTGCACCTTGAACTACTGGTTCTAGTACTATACCTGCTACTTCATGGTGATGTTCTTCTATTGTTTTTTCTATATCTTCTATACTTGTAAAGATATTGTTTGGTAAGTAGTTTCCATACAATGAGTGCATACTATTGTTTGGGTCACAAACTCCCATACAACCTAAAGTATCTCCATGGTAAGCATTTTCTAGGGAAATAAATTTATCTACATTTTTCCCTTTTGCTTTTTGGTATAAAATAGCTGTTTTTAGTGCTACTTCAATACTAACACTTCCACTATCTGCTAAAAATACACTAGGTAGACCTGTAAGCTTTGCTAACTTTTCACAAAGAAGAGATGCAGGTTCGTGTGTAAGTCCACCAAACATAACATGAGGCATAATATTTGCTTGTTTTTGTAAAGCCTCTACTAGCTTTGGATGGTTGTATCCGTGGATTGCACTCCACCATGAGCTCATAGCATCTATAAGTTCAGTATCATCTTCTAAGACAATAGTTTGTCCAAAAGTTCTCTTTACTGGTAGGATTTTTGTTTTCGTTGGCAATGAGTTGTAAGGGTGCCAAGCGTGCTTTTTATCTAATTCTATATAATTCATAAGTAATATTATATATAAAAAGTGCTATGATTCCACTTTATTTACTGGGGATGACTTGGTATCGATTAGAGCAGTGAGGATCAGTTGCATGTCGGCCTGAACATGCCGTTACGCGGTTCATTTTTTTTAGACGCAAACAATACTGATTACGCTCCAGCTTACGCAAAAGCTGCGTAAGTTTTAACAAACTTATAGGACTCGCCTTAGGGCTTGAGACCTCGGAGGCTCACACTACTGATTCTATCTAAGTAGATTTAGTGGGTTCACCCAAGATAGATTATCATCTTAGAGTTGATTTGGCTAATTTGAGACACTTTTAAATCTTAGCTTCGCAATTGTTTTGCGGGTTGAGCTGTTGTGAAGTGAAATTTTTCAACCCTTCTAAGCATGTAGACGCTGGTAGTAGCTGTTTTAAGACTCCGGTTCAATTCCGGACATCTCCACCAATATTAATAATTATACTTTCTATTTTATTCTAAAAGGTTCGATATAATCGAACTTTAACATTCTTAATCATTCTATCCCATTCTTTTAGTTTTTAATAATTTCTAAGATTTATTACGGTAATCTTTACGGTAATAGCAAAAGTTCAAAAATGGATACCGTATAAATGCCGAAAATTGTAAAACCTCTAACAGATAAAGAAATTAAAGCTGCTAAACCTAAAGAAAAACAATATAAATTAAGTGATGGACAAAGTTTATATTTAATTATTAAACCTAATGGAACTAAATTTTTTAGATTTGATTTTAAATTTGAAAATAAAAGAAAATCTATGAGCTTTGGAGTTTATCCAGATGTTTCACTTAGTGAAGCAAGAAAATTAAAAGATAATACAAAAGAACTTTTAAAACAAAATATCAATCCTATATTAGAAAAAAATATATCTTTAGAAGATAGTACTAACACTTTTAAAAACATATCAGAAAAATGGCTTTCTAAAATGAAAAATGAATGGGTTGATAAAACATACATTAAAGTTGAGAATGTTATTAGAAATCATGCTTATCCATATATTGGTAACAAACTTATTGAAGATATTACAAGAACAGATATATTAAATATTATAGATAGAATGAATACCAAAGAACTTCATGGTTCTGCTGAGAAGATGATGAGCAATTTCAATAGAATTTATAAATATGCAGTAACTTATAATTATGTAGAGCATAATATAATTGCTGATATTGACAAAAAAAATATAATCGTTTCAACAAGTAATAATCATATGAGTGCAATTATAAAAGAAAATGAAATAAAAGAATTACTTGAAGATATCAATAACTTTGAAAACTTGTATAAAGCTAGTATTACAACAATAGTAGCATTAAAACTGGCTCCTTATGTAGCTTTAAGACCTTATAACTTAAGAGCCTTAGAATGGAATGAAATAAATTTTGAAAAAAAAGTTATAGATATACAAGGTGAAAAAATGAAAACTAAAAAAGATTTTATTTTACCTTTGTCAAAACAAGCAATTGAAATATTAAAGATGATTGAGCCTTTTTCAGCTCACAAAAGTAAATATGTATTCCCATCACCTGTTTCTAACTTAAAATGTTTAAGTGATGCAACACTAGGACATGCATTAAAAAAACTAGGATATCAGAATAGACATACTACGCATGGATTTAGAAGTACATTCTCAACAATAGCACATGAAAAAATAAAAGAACATGGATTTAATAGTGATATTATTGAATCATGTTTAGCTCATGAAGAAAAAAATAAAATTAAAGCTGCCTATAATAGAGCTTCAAAAATGAAATATTTTGAAGAGAAGAAAGAACTAATGCAGTGGTGGGCTGATTGGTTGGATAATATTAAATTAGTTTAAAACTGATAAATAAGTATCAATTTCCTTTATTTAAAAAAGAATTTAAAAAATTTACAATATAATTTAATGAATTAGTCTTATAAACATCTATTTTATGGTATATTAATTTAGTAAAAGATTTAAAAAATAATTTAAAAAGAGTATAGATAATATATGCTTTTTTTATATAAAAAGGTTACGAATGTACACAACTCCAGTTATACCACAATCTGAACAGCATCCTTTAAAGCAAGAGATACTTAATAAAGCGGAACGTATTATAATTGAGAGTGCTAAGTTAACAGGAAATTTAAATATTCATATAATTAATGCAATAAAAGAAAATTTGCGGACTATAAACTCTTATTACTCAAATAAAATTGAATCAGAAGGTACTCATCCTATTGATATTGAACGTGCAATGAAAAATGAATTTTCACAAGATGATAAAAAGAAAAGTATGCAACAATTGTCATTAGTACATATTGAGGTACAAAAATATTTAGAAACAACACTAGATATCTCATCTAAAGCATATTCATTAGAAAAAATACTAGAGATTCATAAAGAATTTTACTATAAAAAAGAAATGAAATATGCACTAAATATTAAAAATGGTGAGTTAGAAATAGAAATGATACCTGGGGAACTAAGAGAAGGTTATGTACGAGTTGGAGAACATATCCCACCTCAAAGTGATGAATTAATAGCTTGCTTCAATGAATTTGAGATGTTATATAATCAATCTAGGAACTCGACACACACAATGAAACTAATCTATGCTTTATGTTCTCATCATAGATTAACATATATACATCCATTTTATGATGGAAACGGAAGAGTGTCTAGACTTTATTTAGATTACTTATTGTATCACTCTGATATTCAAGGTTATGGATTATGGAATATATCAAGAGGACTTGCTAGAAATCAAAAAGAGTATAGAAAATTTTTATCATTAGCAGATGAAAAGTTTAGTGGATATAATGATGGAAGAGGACCATTAACATTAAAAGGACTTGAAAACTTTTTAGAATTTATGTTAGATATTGCATTAGATCAAGTATTATTTATGAGTGAATATTTAAAGTTAGATTCTATGGCAACAAAAATAAAAGCTTATGTTGAACTATCACAAAAAAAATTAATTCATAATGTCAAACCTCTACCAAAAAACTCAAATAAACTGTTAGAGTATTTATTGGTTCATGGAGAAGTAACTAGAGGTGATGCTCAAGAAATTTTAGGAGTAAGTGCACCTAAAGCCATATCTATTGTAAAAGAGTTACTAGAAGAAGATTACTTACAAACAGATAGTCCTAGAGGAAAATTAAGATTTAAATTAAATAGTAAATTATCTAACTATCTTATACCTGATTTATTTGAAAATTAAATAAATAGACCCATTCTTAAAATATACGTCATAATTGAATATTCATTATTATTCAAAAAATGATTCCTTTTAGTTTCACTATATAATAAGTAATTATTTTATAAATCTATAATATAATTACTTTATAAATTTATAACAAAAAAGGAAATAAATGGCAATAAAAAATTTAATTTTAGTTGCAATTGCAGTAAGTTTAATATTTACTGGATGTACAAGAAAATCAACAGTACAAAAAGAAACATTTAATAAAACATTCAAATATATAAATCTTGAGACACCCAAAGAAGAGGCAGTATTTTATATTGATAATTCAAAAGATATTATTAGAAACAATAATATGTATAATGATCTTAAAGAGATTATTAAAAAAGGTACAATCTTATCTGAATACTCATGTATGATTTTAAATAAAGAAAAAATTGATCATTCAAATTTTAATAATATATACTCTGTTATTCCAGGAAACTACAGCATAGGAAATTGTAAAAAACTAGAAAAACCTATTAATATAAGTACTAAAAATTTTACTATAGAAGAGAAAGAGATAATTTTTAATGAGACATTATCTGATAATGAAATTTTATCTTTATATGTAAATTTTATAATATTTTTAAATAACTATGAATTAGAAAAAAACTTGACTTTTGCATCTAAATATAATATCCCTATTCCTTTTTATTTAGATGAAAAAACTTTTAAAGAAAAAAAACTTATTATGAATGATAAATACTTATCAAAATTGAATATTAGACCTTATTTAGAAAGTATGCTAAAAAAGAACAATTATAAAGTTACAAACAACAAAAATGAAGCAAATATTATTATAGAAATGGAACACTTAGCTTTTGGAAATAATAACACTACAAAAAAAGAGTATAGTGACTTAATTATATATGAAAAAAGAAAAAGTTCTTCTTATGGTGGAGGACTTATTCAGGGAAGAACAGGAGTGGATGTTTTAGATGCTGCAGCTTTAACATTTAATGTGATTTCAACATTAAGCTTTTTAGGTGACATTAAGGATGATATTTTAAAACCTGAAAACAACATAGTATATACAATGAATAAAGTAAAAATTATTGAAAAAAACAAGGAACATAATAGCTATATGAATACTTATATTAAAAAAGACTACAGTAATAATTTATTTAATCTATATAATATAAATTATTCAAACAATTATGTTTCAAGTAATTTAGTAGAACATAGATTTAAGCATAAAAAATAATAACTCAAATTTCAACTTAAAATTTAAATAAATGTAGGGTTTTATCTACCCTGCATTTTTTCATTTTTATCTCAAACTTTTAGATTCTCAACTATAAATATTTGATAAAAGATATTTTTTAGCACCTGTATAATCAATATTAAGATCGAAAAAAAAAGTTGGACTGTATATATAGTTTAATATATACGCACATTACTAATGTTTTCTAAACATATACTATATATACTATAATATAGGAGAAAAATTAGAATATCAAATAGTATTTCAATTTTCTAAATATACTTTGAAAATAAAGCTTTTTTTGTTCAAAGTTAGCATAGGGTACTAAAAATCATTTAAAATCGTTTTTAGAGTACTCTATGTGATTTTAAAAGCAATATTTAACTTAATTTATAAGTTTTTATTTTAGTTATAGTAAATTACTTTCGTGTGATTAATATTAATTTACTTAAGCAAACCATAATATACTATATATAGTATACTATACTGTACGCACATTACTAGTGTTTTCTAACTCTATACTATAATATACTATATAATAGTGCAATATTTTAGATTCGTAATAGTTTTATTGTTCTTTTAACTCTAAATAATAGAAAATACATGTAGATATTTAATTCTGTTTTAGATTAAATTTTGTATTAATTGTATATACATTTTGAATTAATTATTTACTAAAAAGTTCTGCAAAAAAAGTCTTCAAATAATAATACATTTTTAACACACGTTCCGATTAAAATTGTAAGATATTTTTCTAATTTTTTTTGACTATTGAACATTTTTTTTTACTCAAAAATAGTAATCTTTCTTATGTAATTGTTATTAGATTTTTTTCATTTTATCTGTATTATAATCATATTTTCCAATTGCTAAAAAAATTCCAATAAAAAGTAAAATAAGTGTAAATATCTCTATAATAGCCATTTGAATTATCCTTATTTATATTTATTAAAGTATACAATATAACCTTATTAAAAATACTTAATTTTTATATTCTATTTTACAGTAAAATGAATCATTTAAAGGATTAAAATACAGAAAAAACAAAATAAAATTAAGTACTTATATAATTACATTATTAGGTTTATTCTTTTACTTTTTTTCATCCTTACTTTTTTTTCAATGAGAATAATTTTATTGATTTTTGGATTTGTATTTACGTTCAAATAATGAGAAGAAAAACAAGTATATATGTTTTTTCAAGTTTTTTTAAATGCTAATTCTCAGTACCATATATATTTAAAAATACAATTTTTTGCAAAAATTAGTAATATAAAATAAGTTTAAAATATTATTAACGAATTTGTCATATTTTAATACAAATTACCTAGTTTTTAGAAGATGAATTTCATAATAAATTTTCTTTGAAACTTAGAGAACTACGAAAAGAAAAAAACTTATTACAATTAGATTTAGCGTTAGAGTTAGGACTAAAAAACTCAAGTTTTATATCTCATGCAAAAAACACTTAAATAACTAAGAAAATACTCTTTTTATTAAATATTCTATGTTAAAATTATAAAAAGGAAAAATATGGATCCTAATACACAGTTTAATATAGTTATAGGAATTGTTGCACTTTTTGGAATATTACTTGTAATAGGAAAAAAAGAATCTGAAAAAAGAGATAAATTAAATAGTGATAAGATATCTACTTAGATATATATAGAAAAGATGAAAGAGTATTAAAATAGTTTATTTAAAAAATTTAGGATTTTGCTATTTCTTTTTTCATTTGGAAGTAAAAAAGCAAAGAAAAGTCCACTAATAAATAAAAGCAATCCCATAAAAAACGCATTTTTATCATCAATATTAAAAAGAATTGCTGAGGGGACTATCAAAAGTGCAAAGATAATAGTATATTTATTTAAGTATTTCAATTTATTTTCTATTACCTTTCTTATTTTGTTTTAAATATTCATTGTGGCCTAAAGTGTATGTTATACCAATAAATACAAGAATTAACATTGGAATAAATGTAATAAACGAGTCCATAATCAAACCTTTTTTACTATTAATCTTTTTATACTTATTTTTCACTAAATATTTCAAAATTAATATTATAATACTAGCTTATTTTCTAAATTAACTTAATAGATTATACAATTTTACAAAATAATATACAAAAAAATTTTTGCTATAATCAAGATAGATATAAAGATATACAAATTTTTTAATAAAATGGAGATTAAAATGACAAATGAAACTGTAGCAATTATAATGATGCTTGGAATCATTGGTTTAATGATTGGTTTCATAAAAAAACTAAATAAATAAACCCATTCTTACTTAAAAACATTCACATTAATTAAAAAATCAAATTACTTTATCAGTCCAATACATATACTTTACAAGTCTTTAATAATTCGCTAAAATTACATTGAACATCTAAGGATAGATATTTTTAGGCGAACTGTTTTACTAAACCTTCCTCTTTTCTATCTATTCCTTAGTAATTAACTATTTTTATCCATATCTTTTAATAGTACCATTCTCATCCAAGCTGATGTAGTAATTTTTATACCTATCTCTTTTGACATATTTAAAGCTTGTTTTTCTATCCACTCTTTTTCTTTTTGGTTAAGAGCAATTGGTATTGCAACATTTCTAACCTCATCATTTGCTTTTTTAGGTCTTCCTGATGGCTTTTTAGTTTTGATTTTTTTATTATCTAATACATTTTCATTAGTTTGTATTTTTGCAGAATTTTGTTTTAACTTATCACCATAACCCATTTTACAACTCCAATGACTTATTTAATAACTTCATATCTTCTATTGCATTTCTATAAATATGACGTTTAAATCTATTTGTACCTGCTTTATCTTCAATATATTCACAATCAAATAAACTATCTTCTAATACAGATGAATCCCTCACAAAAACTATTTTAGAATTAATGTTATGATTGATATTTGATACCTCTTCAGAGAGATATTCCTTTAATTCAATAGCTTTATTATTGCTTCTTGTTCTATTTATTACTATTAAAATATTTGTATTAAGTTTTACTACATCTTTAATAGTAGCTAATGTTGCTTGTACATCAACAATTGAAGTTAGTGTAGGAATTACTATTACTTTTGATTGTTTTATTATATCGTTTATTCTAGAGTCTTTAAATCCACCAAAATCATATACAATATTTTTATCAAAAGGTATTTCATCATAATCTTCTTTTGAAACTAAGAAGCCTTTTTCTTCAGGCATTAAATTATGAGCAGATGAGTGTGAATCATTTGTTACATAAGTATATTTTAACATTTGTGCTAATTGAACTGATAGTGTAGTTTTACCAACTCCACCTTTAATACTATAAACTACAATCGACATAATAAGACCTTTTATATTTTTTCTATATAAAAATATATATTTTATATTAATATTATATTTAATATAATAACATATATAGTATTATACAACTATTATATTTTATATATTCTACTTTAATGTGAATATAAATGAATTGAATCATACAATTCTAGATAGATTAAATACATATCAAAGTATTAGTTTTAAAAGAAGATATAAAATGCTTTAAAATTAAAATATCTAAAGTCAATAACCTTATAAATTCCAGTATTTTATAAGGTTTTACCATTTTTAGCTATTTTTAGAGCTTTTTATAAATTGCAAAAATTCAAAACACTATAAAATGTAAATAACTAAAATAAATTATAAGGTTTTTAAAATGAACTTAAAAGAAGTGAAGAAAATAAAAGTAAAAAGAATAAAAGAAAGTATAACTGAAAAAGAATTTAAAAAATTAATGTCTTATGTTAGAGGTGATGATTCAATCAGAGAAAATACAAGAATAAATCTTCTAAGAACATTTATATTTTTATACTATTGTGGACTAAGACTTAATGAAGTTCAAGAGTTAAAAATAATTGATGTAAAAAACCTATTAAAAAATGAAATGATTAAAATATACATTTCAAAAACATCAAGTGAAAGAAAGGTATATTTAACTCCTACTTTTAAAAAAGAGATTAATAAGTTATTTGACTTTACTATAGAAGATGATTCAAATAAAATCATACATAAAAGTACAAGTAAAAAAACAGGTATTAATAATATTGTTTTTATACAACAGGTAAACTCTAAAATGAAAGAAATACTTGGAGAAGGATTCACTTCACATTCATTTAGGCAAGGCTTAATTACTGAAATGGGAAGTAAATCTATTAATATAAAGATTATCTCGAATTTTATTGGTCATAAAAATGTTAGCACAACACTTGGATATATAAAACCAACTGATGATCAAATTAAAAATTCTTTGGTTAGATAAAATTACTGCAAAAAAATTTAATCTCTAAGAAAGCTATTATCTAAAAATTTTCATGGGTTTTAGTAAGAGTTTTTCATTATAGATGCTTGTGAAGGTAATGAAACATCAGGCAATGTTTGTAGAAATTTGGTGTTGATTATGTTGCAATTATTGTAAATATAGTTGGTTGGATAATCAAGGGAACACTAATAATAGAAAGTTTATTATTGCAAGTAGCAACAGTTTTTTTTTGATTTTTTGTTTTAATTATAGGTATAATTTACTTACATTTAAAAGTGAAACAACTATTAAAAAAACTGGAGGTTACAAATGACTGAGTATATATTAGCTATTACAATGTTTTCTGTAGCTATATTAGTTATTTTCTTAATTAAAGATTTAAATAAAAAATCTCAAAAACACTCACATAACCATAAATAAAAATGTTAAGACAACACTTAGTTATAAAAAACCTACAGATGAATAAACTAAAGATGCATTAGTTAGATAGTCAATATACTAACTATTATTGAGCCGATTCATAGACAAGTTAGAAAGCTTATTAAAACCAAAAGTGCTTTTACAAAAGAAAATAAGTTTACTCAGGCTTCTATATTATATATATCTATTCAGAAGTTTTCTAAAAAATGAAATGCCAATTTGGAATTAGTCTTTAACTATTTTACAGTTAGCAATATTATTTAAAAGTAGATTAGATGAATCTTTAAACTTATCACTTAAAGAGTGATTTTGTTGTTCAAAAAGTCCTTAGAGTTTGAGAGAATCTCTAACTTCTACTTCTTGAACATTTTTTGGAACAAATTATGTCTTTAAATAGAAGTATAAAGTCAATAAGGGAGACTTTTTAGTTTTATTCCAAAATTTAGAGTTTATTGATAATAGAATCACATCTTCACACATATAATTTCCTATACATAACGTTTGATTTCAGTGACACTTTGTGTTCACTTCTAGGTTTTGTCATAAGTTTAATATACGAACTAAACAAATCTCAATTTCATTGAGTAAGTTTTTAATAACATTTTCATTCGCTGGATATTTGCCAGCATTATGCATGAACTCATTTCTATAATCCGACAAATTTTTAATGTATCTATTCAATTCAGAAGAATCAATATTGCCAATGACTGCATAATTATGTTTTGCATAAATGTGAAAAAATTTTCCCATACTAGAATGCCCATTATATGGAATGTGATTTTCATCAAGAAAAAGCTTGAGTGTACTTTCAAGGCTTCTAAGCAAATGAACAATTTTTAAAATATTTGCTTTATTTATTGGCTTAACTTTATTGCTATTTAGAACATCCTCCAATTCATTTAATACTATATTTAACTGTGTATTTGCAGGGCTTATTTTTGCTCTTATTAATGCTTTAATATTTTTTATTTTTTGTTTCATTATATCTCCTATATTTATATAGCCTTTCATTATAATGACTTCCAAATCTATAATATGTTGAATCAAAATTTTCATTGTAACCAACACTTGTCATATATATATTATTGAAGCTAAGAGAATTAAATAATTGCATACTATTAGTCACGTGTAAATCATCAAATAAAATACAATTTGGTAGTATTCTGTCTGTGAACTGTATATAATCTATATCAAGATCAAAGTTATTCATAAATGAATAAAAAGACAATATTTTTAAATTTTCAAGGTGATTCTTGTTGGATTTAAAGTCTTCTACTGTTATGAGAGATTCTTTTTCATAATATTTGAATTTTTGAATTCTTCTGTTTTTTAAGTATATATATTCACTATCTTTATATTTCTCTGCCAGTTCTTCATAGCTTTTTGTCTGTTTATCAGCATCAAGTTTATTATATGTAGACATAAAAATAAGATTTGATCTATAAAAATTTTCATGTTTTATTCTTTTTATATTGTGTTCTAGATCATTGTCAATAATAAGTTCTCGATAATTTGTACGCAAAAAACTCAATAACTCATTTTCTGATTCAAAAAGTTTTATTTGTGCCATTCTTTCAATTTGATTGATATAAGGATTATCAATATTGTTAGAGTAAATGACTATGTTAGATTCAATAGGGTAGGCTAATCTAAGCAAGTAAATTCTATATAATAAATATTCAAAGTCAGACACTTCTTTTTTTGTTAAATATAGAATAAGGTTAATTCTTTTATAGGATGAAATTAGAATATGTGCATTCTCTATTAGATAAGGGTTTTTTGGTAAAAAAACTACATCATTTTCACTACTAAGTTCCGTTTGTATGTTTTTATACAAATAGGACAATTTTTTAATAAAATTATTTTTATTTTTCAATACATGAACCTTTTCTTATAACGTTGAAAATGAGCCTATAAATTGCCCGCAGGGTAATTTATAGGCTCCATTGATTTGTTAGGATTTATAGCCATTCACCATCACTTTTTTTAACCCTAAAAGTTTTAGCAAAGTCCATGATGATTTCATTATTAGTTAATTGTAGCCATTTGTTAAAACTTTTTATAAGTAAACTAATAATACCTGCATATTTATCTAGATACTTTTCATCTAATTTATAGAAATTAGTTAAGTGTTCAACATTTCCAGAATAAAAATCACCTAGATTAGCAACTTGTCCATGTGTATCATCTATTCTTTTCATTAACAAGTATCTTTTATTAAAATTATTATCCTCTGTAACTGTAGAGCTATGTACAACATAAAAACCTATTTTCGTTTCATCAAGTTTAATTAATAAATTGGAAAAATAATTTGTTCTCACTTTATTATACTCAGAAAACCACTCATATATATCAATTAATGAATTCAATATTTCACGATTATAGTATTGAGAACCCATTGCTTGATTTACAAATGAATAAAACTTTTTTTCGTGTTCATGAAAACTTTTTAAAATATCAAAGCCAAGAATTTTTTTGTCTCTTAATATTTCTATTATTCCCAGTTTGTCTAAATTAATAAATGCAGTTGTATTATCAAAAAAATTATCACTTTCAGATTTATTAATAAAACGTACCAAATGGGAAATCAGCATTAGCATTTCTTGGTCAATTTCTTTTTTTAGAAAATCTAAAATTTTATCTGTCAAAATTCCTTTAGATTGCATTTCCAGAATTGATTTTTTAATTTGATTTGATAGAGCTTTTTTTACATCAGGCTTTATCTTATTTTTTAAGTTGTAAGGCATTATCCTTCGATTTCTTAAATCAAAGGGTAAATCATTCAAGTTTCCGTAATCAGTATTAAAAATACAAATAATTTTTTCCCAACCAATTGTTCTAGCGGCATAGCCAAGCTCTATTAAGACATTGGGATTAGGAGTTTTTCTACCTTTTTTATTAAGCCAGAAATTATTAACAATAGATATATCTGCAATAAATACACTGCTATTACTAATTTTACTAAATATAGATTCTGTAATATCGGGGCTACCTGTCTCTTCTCTTGTTGCTCTATCAATATTTATATTGATAGGGATAGGTTTGATTTTCTTGAGTTCTTTTGTTGATGAAACAATACAATCTTCAATAAAACCCCAATTTGTCTTATTTGGTAAATCAGATTGCCATGAATAAAATATTGTTCTTTTCAATTGTATATGTCCTTTATCCTAACATTTAAGCCAACTAGCTGAGCCGAATTGAATATATTATGAGGTGTTTTATAACGTGCCAAAATCGACTTCAGTTTGAGTTAGGTATGAATAAAGAACTGCTTGCCCATTATTTTCTGCTTTGTTCAAAGGGAATTTATACAAATCCAATAATAATTGTTCGATATATTTGGCTGACCTATTAGGAATATCTAGGAATGAAAAATAAACCAAGTTTTCTTCGGTAAACCCTTTATTTTTTGCATGATCATAGATTCTTTTTTTGATATTCCCCTTTCCGACATAAAGTGCTTCAGAAATGAATAGTTTATGTTGAGGACAATAATCAATTTTCTCCCAAAGTAAATACACTCCATCATTTTTAGAGATTGGCCATTTATTGATTTTTAGGTCATCTAACTCACAAAACCAACCAATATTTTCATGAAATAATTTAATAGGAGTGATATTAAATTTAACTTCCTTTTTAAGTATTTCTTTGAACTCTTTAGCTTCTTCTCCACATAGACATACTTGTTCATTTTTCATAGTTTACCTTAAGTACCTAACTATTTATTAAATATACATTATATATAAAACACCCTAAAAACCAACAAATAACATGCACAAGAAATGTCTTATATTAAAATGCCTACAAACACCTTAAATAAAGTATTTTTGTAGATATTACTATAAAAAATATTGAAAACTGAGATGTTTATTAAATAAATTTTAAGTTTATGATATGCTTTTTATATATGTTTAATGTGGATATTTAGATGACAATAGTACATTTTGTATGTATATTAAGGTGATATTGTAATAAACCTGCAAAATGTCTAATATATTATGAGCAGTAATGTAGACAGAAATGTCTAATATTTATGATGGATTACAATAATATATAAAATAAACACATAATATTTTATTCATTATAAATTGATTTTAGTGTATATTATTTACATCAATAAAAGAGGACTTGGAATGACAGTAAATATATCACAATTTAGTCTTTATGACATTATGGCTATGCTAGAGAGAAAAGAAATGGTAATAAATAGAGACTATCAAAGAGCAGGAGGTATTTGGCCAAATTCTGCACGAAGTTATTTCATAGATACAATTCTTGAAGAGTATCCTTTCCCAAAAATATACTTATATCAGACAATTAATGAAAAAACTAATCGACCTATAAAAGAGATCATTGATGGACAGCAAAGAATTACTACAATACAAGACTTTATAAATAACCGATTTGCATTAGATTCAACATCTGCGAATTTTAGTGGTCTTAAATATGAAGATTTACCTCTAGAAAAACAAAGAAGTTTAAATACATATCAAATTGAAGCATCAATTGTTTTAAATGCAAATAGACCTGAATTATTTGAAATGTTTAGAAGAATGAATGCTTATACAACACCTTTATCAAAAGCTGAACTTAGACATTCTACTTATCAAGGTTTATTTAAATGGTTTATAGTTGATTTAGCAGATAAAATATCACCTATATTAGAAAACTTTAAAATATTTACGCCTAAACAATTAGCAAGAATGCATGATTCTGAATTCATCGCAGAATTGGTAATTGCTATAGATAAAGGAATTACTTCAAAAAGTCAACCTGCTATTGAATCATTATATAAAAAATATAATGAAGTGTTTGAGGAGAGCAGAAATTATGAAAGAATTCTAATGGAATTTTTTGATTTTATTAATAGTATTTTGATACATTTAAGAGAAACAACTATTGTAAAATCATATGTAATTCATTCTTTATTTTGTGCATTTTTATACATTAGGGATGAATTAAAAGATTCTAACTTTAATATTACAAATCATCATATTTCTGATGATGAAATTGTGCGAAACTTATCAATTCTTGCAGATGCACATGAATTACATGATGAAGATGGTCGATACAGAGATTATGTAAGCTCTTGTTCTGCAAGGACTACAAATGCACCACAAAGAACTATAAGGACTGAATATTTAATAAGAGCATTAACTGGTAATTTATAATCGTGTATTTGAATAAATTGTATTTAGACTTTGAAAAGAAATGTGAAAAATTAACAAATCGTGCAAATAAAATATTAGTGAATAAACATTCTATCCAAGAATGGGAATTTAACTATTTATCAGAAAACTTGTTATCAGATTTATGGCAAGCTTGGTGCCTATTTTGTAAAAAAATTTTAATTCTGTCTTGCCAAGGTACCAAAGATAGGAATAATTTACAAATACCTAAATTATCAAGTCCTGATTTATCAACACTTAGATTATCATATGAAGTCTCTGCTAATAAAAGTCATAGAAACCCTACTGCAAATGGACATTTGAGCTACAAAAGTGCTTATGATATAACATGGGGAGATACAAGTAAATTAATTGATGCCATAAACTTCCTATCTCCACACAATCATAATACTTTAATAACGGCTTTTGGTTCAACAGCAATAATCAATGATATCCAATTAACGAGAAATTTCTCTGCACATAAAAATAAAGATACCCTTACAAATTGTAGAGGATTTTTATTATCATATAATCTTACAAATGTTAAATCTCCTACCGATATCATATGGTCAACACACAATGATACAGGTGAATTTGCAATCCTATGTTGGATTTTTTACTGCCAACTCATTGCAGATAATGCTACAAGTTAACTATATTTGAGGATTTAACAAGGAACTAAGTCTTCTTTTCAAGTAGGATGAAATTTATTTTTCCTATTTTGCCCTCTTTTTAATTCAAATTCAATTCAACTTTTTATTTTATATTAAGAATTCAGATTTTTTACTAGAAATATAATAACTTGGTCTGGTTACACTTTTAGGATACAGAAATGATAAAGTTTCTACTACTAAAAACTAAGTTCAACAACCTGTTCTTTTAGAGAAATAATCACTACTTTACAATTCTTCCAATATATGAGATAAATAGTAAGTTCAATACAAAGGATTTATTATGAATGTAGGTTATGCAAGAGTTTCAACTTCTAGTCAAAATCTTCAGAATCAAATTGATCAACTCAAGAGTTCTGGATGTGAAAAGATTTTCTCAGAAAAGAGATCAGGAAAGAATGAATCAAATCGTGAACAGTTTAAAATCATGATGGATTTTATAAGAGAAGGTGATGTCCTTTACATTACAAAACTTGATAGATTAGCAAGGTCTGTAATAGATCTTCATAATATTGCAAAGTTTTTACAGGATAAGGATGTAGATCTCAAAGTCTTACATCAAAATATTGATACAACATCTCCTGCAGGAAGACTATTATTTACAATGTTAGGTGCAATTGCAGAATTTGAACGTGATTTAATAAATGAACGTGTTAGAGAAGGAATTGAAGCTGCAAAGAAAAAAGGTGTTCAGTTTGGTAGAAAAGCTATACTAAGTACTAAAGAGAAGAATGTAATATACAAACAACATGAAAAAGGAAAGTCTGTTGCCTTGTTATCCAAGTTATTTCATGTAGCACGTAATACTATCTATAGAGCAATTAAAGATGTAGCTAAAAAGAAGTAGTCAATTTGACTACTTCAAGATGTTTAGAAATTCAAAGGTTGTTAAACTTGTTAATAAATAATGATTCAATCTTTATTTATTAGATATGCTCCAGCTAATCCCATAATAGAACCAGCTGTTCTATTTAATATACTTACAGATTTATTTGTTGTTAATACTCTTCTTGCACTATATGCACTATATGAAATAAATAAAAGACCATTCATTAATGCGAATAAAGTTATTGTGCTAATTACAATCAAATCACTAACACCTAATACACTTAAATCCATAAATGTAGGTAAAAATGCAATATAAAATATAATAACTTTAGGATTAGATGCTGAGATTAAAAAGCCTTTTAAAAAGTTACCTGTATATGAAGCCTTTGTCACCTTTTCATTTTTGATTTCTGTTTCTATGGGAGATGTCCAAATTTTATAACCTAAATAGATTAAATAAATTCCACCAGCAATTCTAATAAATTCAAATACGGTTGCATAATTTTGTGTTAGAGCAACTAGACCAAAAAAAGCAAGTACCAAGTAAACAACATCAGAAATAGACATACCAAATGCTAAAGCATAAGATGTTTTAATATTGTTATTCAATGAATTTGATATAAGCGCAAATACACCAGGTCCTGGTGTAATACTAAAAATAAATATTGCTAAATAAAACGTGATCATCGATTCTATTGACATATTAGTTCCTTAAAATAATTGTATAAGTATACCATATTAGGATATTAATATAGTCTCTTTTTGATTCATTAACAGTACTTATAGAGTATGCTCAACATTTCAACTCTTTTTGGAACAATCTTTCCATTAGTAAAAACTGCTCAAAAAGTAAGAGGTTGAGGAAAAAATTGTTCAGAATTTTTGTGTCTGCTTTAACGTTGACAGATCAAGCCTCTTTATAGTATTATATATAATAAAATTATGTATTAAAAAAAGGATAAATTATTCAAGTAAATACAAATACAACATTTTTAGAACAATATTCAGTTACTAAATCAATAGAAAAGAAAGTAGATTCAACAAGTTTTGCAGACGAATTTTTAACACAAAAAGAAAAAAGTTTGGAAAAGAATACTTATATTGTGGAAAATGAAGTACCTAAAGAGAGACTTCATAATGTGTATACCTATGAAAATACAAAAGGTATGAGTAATGAAGATGTTGATAAATATTTTTCTTCAAAAAGTGAAGAAGAGAGAAGTCAAATTAAATTTTCAATAAACATCTCAAATAATTTTAGTGAAGATAATATTGCTAATGAAGCAATTTTTGAAGAAGCAAAAACAAAATTAAGTTTGAAAGATAGACAGCAATTTTCAATTGAACTCGCATTAGAAACTCAGAATTTTTCATTGGGTACACCAACAATAAATAATGTGCTGAGAGTAAGTCCTGAATTTTGGGATGCAATTGGCTCTGGTATAGCAAACCCAAGAGAATTAGGAATATTTATAAATGCAGCAGATAAAGCACTTTATGAAAGTGGACAAAGAGGAATTAATTATAATGAAACTAAATTTAGTTCTTCAGAAGCTACGGATTATATATCTACCATGTTTAATCTTGCAAAACAAAGAATGGAAGAGTCCAAAGGAAGTCCCGTTTATGATGATTATAAAACTGCATTTGAGAGATATGAACGTATTTATAATACATATACTGAAAAATTAGAAGCACAAAAAGTTAATATTAATGTTTAAAAATACATTATACAATTAGCACTTTTTATTGGAATATCTGTAGTCTTTTTTATAAATGGAAATATTTCTAATTAAAATACTGAGTTAAAATATTATTCAATAGAACAAGAAACCAATAAAAGTATAAATATTAAGAATAAAAAAGAAAGTCAAAATTTAAATCATGAAACTGTGAATTCTCTAAATACACACAAAAGTATTCGCATAACAGATAAAAAATCTTAAATAGGAAATACAAGAGATACTTCAGGTCAGTTTTTTATTTATTTAACTATTAATAAAACTTTAAAATTTCCAGAAACTGTACTTGTTGAACATGCTTCAAAATTCAACTCTTTTTGGAACAAAGTTTATTGTTAGTAAAAACTGCTCTAAAAGTAAGAGGTTAGGGAATGTTTGAAGTGAACAATCAAAAAGCCACTTGCGCATTTTTGATTGGCTCCACTGTTTTGTTATGCTTTTATACTGCATGAGCATCAAGTAAGGCAGTAATAAAAAGTGAATACTCTTTATCATCATTGGCTTCTCTTCTAAGCTCCTGCAAGAGAACGTCTTTTAGAGATTCACTGTTAGTACGGAAACAGGCATTAAGGGCTTTCTGTATTTCATTGATTCTTTCTAGCCTTTTTTCAATAATCTCTGGCCTGTTAAGGTTGATATCTCTAATTGTCATTTCTCCACGCTCAGACCCATTTTTTACAAATAGAAATGTGCCAGCTGCAAACAGGTGCTCTTTAGGATCGTCTTCATACGGATTAATATACGGCAAGTCATCATGATATTTATCAGACTTTTCATTATTACACTTAGGACAAGCGTATCCCAAGTTTGACCATTCAAACTCTAATTCAGGATATTTCCCCTCAGCTTTAGGCTTGATATGCTCTACATGTGCGAAATCAATATGGGAGATTTTACTTTCACAATACATGCATTTATCAAAGCTTGATTCTTTCAAGGCTAATTTATTTCTATGATGCTTGTAATTGCCATTTATAAGAGCATCAGGATACGGACAAGGTTGACGACTTATCTTAATCATATGATTTCTCCGCTATCCCCTGAATAGCATAAGGCAATAACTTCTCTAGCCCCGTTTCTGATAATTCTTTTCTTAACTCGGAAATACTCTCTTGTGTTATTGGGGAACGGCTATAATTGTCAATAATTCTCATCAGATTATCTTCAACCCATACGGGCATAGTGAAAGAAACACCCAATACTTCATCTAAAATTTCCGTTGCAGATTTGGCTTCACCTAAAAGATCTAACTTTTTGGACTGAATTTTCTTTACATTGTTGTATATGAGAGCATATATATTTGAATCTTTGACCGAACCAACAACAAGAGGACTATGAGTGGAGACTATAAACCTTGCTTTTGGGAAAGCATTTAACAAGTTTTGCAGAATTGATCTTTGCATTATTGGATGCAGGTGATTTTCTATTTCATCAATAATGACAGTAAAATCATTATTTTCATTGGTTGAATACATAAATATTTGCCATGCCATATCAATAAGAGCACTAATTCCACCTGATGCAGTTTCTAATAAGAACTCATCTTCACCATCGTTACAGACAAACACAATTTCCATCTTTCTAATTTCTAGCTCCTTGAAGCCTAATGTATCAGGAAGTATTTTTCTAAGTGCTTCTTGGAAGCCTTCAAAGTAACCAATTTGCTCTGTATCTTGAGGCATAATAGTCTTGTTGTTATTGGTTACTCCGTAACCATTGATAGCCCAACCGATCAACGTATTTTTCATTACGAAACTTGTTGATTGCTGATTATTATTGCCAAAATATCTTTGTTTATTTAATTGAGAAACTTCATTGAATGCGGTTTGCTTATTCTTTTTTGTAGTTGGGATATTCCCAAGTGGCTGATACCTGAAAATTGCTCTGTGTGAAGGAATATAAAAACACTTTACTGGTTGCAGATTTGCAATATGGACTTGATATTGTGCCGTATTTGGGTTTTGTATTGATAATATGCCATTGACATTATTTGAATACTGTATTGTCCCAAAATTAGTTGTATGACTATTGTCTTCACCTTTAAAAAATCGAGTAAAGAACTTAACTATTCCTGTGTTTCTTTCCTCTTTAGGGGTTGCGAGCGAAGGAATATTCCAACCAAAATGCCTTGCAAATAGATTAAGAATTGTAGTCTTGCCACTTCCATTTGCTCCCGTAATTATTGTCAATCTATCGTGTAGATCGATTTCGACAGTATCAAACTGTTGCCACTCTTTCATTTCTAATTTTTTAAAATACATGATTTCCTTCTTGTATGATAATGCCTAAGACTAATATAGCATAACATTTGTCGTGAGCGATAATTTTCCCGTAGAGTAAATTATTACGTTCATCCTACTTGTTAGACATTATCAGTTTATTTTTCAAAAATTATTTTAACTTTTTCTAATATTTCTTGTGAAATTTCTAATAATTGATAATATGTGGCTGGATAGCCATCTGCAATTTTCAATTGATGTAATTCTTTAATGTATGAATCAAATCTATTTTCAGTATCTTCAGAAAATTCGGTACCTTGAGGATGACTTGCTCCAAGAATATTAGCAACTCTTTTTATCATTATCTCTCTTGAAATAGTAATATGAGGATGAACTTCTTCATTAGAAGGTACTTCATAAATTGATGAATTAAGCCATTTCCCAAAAGTTAAGTTTGAATTTTGCATTTTTGGAGGACCTGCTTTATACAACTTCTTAACTTCATCTGAATTTAAAGCTCTATTTATAATTTGAATACCTTTAATTTGAACATTTGGGCTATCAACACCATTTCCAATTGGAAGATATTGATGTGTTGCACCTTTAAGAATTTTTTTTAGTGCTTTATTTTTTACGATATTATTTAATTTGAGTTTAATTTCTTGTTCTTCTACAAGTTCATCTATTTTATTTTTCATATCTACCCATATTCTTAATGAGTGAGAAAGGTCTAAAAAAGAAATAAGGTCTTGAGTATTTAAAGCTTGTTTATGATGTCTTTCTAATCTATCGTATTGCAATTTAATATGCTCTAAAGTCATTTTAATCCTTGCCTGCCTAACCATTTATTGAACATACATTATATGCAAGATAACCTGAAAATCAACAAATAACATACACAAAAATATTATATATTAAAATAGTAACAAGCACTTTAAATAAGGTAAATGTAAAACTTGTTCTAAAGATGAGTTATAAAAACAAGTTCAACAACCTGTACTTTTTGGTACAAATTAAAATAAGTAAGTTTAATAGTCCCAGAATTTTAGTACTATTAAACTTTGACACAAAATCCTAGATAGTCTCCTTTTAAATATTTAGTTAACTCCTTTCCTTATTTGTATTATCTTTAAGTGCGTCAGCTAATACTGTCATTTGATCAATAAGCTCAATATTTGCTTCTTTACTTGATTGTGCATACTGTGCATCTTGTGAAATACCTCTTTCGATATTTGATACAACTGGGTTGTCAATTGTTGTATTTCCATTACTAAATAATGCATTTGCAGTTGGTGATGAAATATTACTGGATGCAATTGTTCCTGCTAGATCTGTTCCTCCTGCCCAACTTTGTGCATTTTGATTAAATGATTGTGCGTAAGATGCATTTGAAGTAATTGCTTGAAAACCACTAACTCCCATATTTGCAACTCCACCAACAAGCCCAGTTACATTATCAGCAATACCTCCTGCTGTAATTCCAAAAGCTTGAGCCGTATTTCCTTGAGAAAATGCATTTGTAACTTGCATCCTTGCACTTTCACCTATTATTGCATCACCAATTTGATTACCTGTTGCTTGAAAAATACCATGACTACTAACATCATTTTTAAACTGATTCCAAGTGGAACCTACTTCTTGACCTATAGCAGTCATAGTTGCTCCAAAATCGCCATTATTCATAGCCAATTGATGACCCATTGCTGCTGCAAATCCATATAAACCACCTTTACCCATTAGTGAACTATTGCCATCAATATTATTTTTTGTTATACTTTCATTATGTGCTTCGGCATTACCATAATTTCTTAAGGAGTCATTCGTGGATTCAGGATTAATATTATCAGTTGGAATACTTGTTGCATTATTTGTATTAGGAGCATTATCTAATTTTGTTTTCCCTCCTAAAAAAGGTTGAGTTAATTTTCTTCCTGCATAAAAAGTACCTCCTATTGCAGCAGCATCCATTATAGTTCCTATTGCTGAGTGCTCTTCACCAAAATCAGTTCCAAATTTTTCATTAAATTCATGTCTTAATCTATTTAATGCACCACTTGTTCCCATTAATACACCTTGTTTACTAGCTAAAAAATTTGCCATTTCTCCATCTTGCATTATTTTGGTTGCTAAATCTTTATTACCTCCTGCTAATTCCATTGCAAGTGCTCCTGCAGAACCAAATTGACCAAATAAGCCTTCCTTATAGCTTTCTGAGTTGTCAATAGAAGAACTAGTTCCTGCTTTTTTAGTAGATGAAGTATCTACTTTTGTAGATGCATCTGTTGAAGCTACTCTTACATCATGTTCTCCAAGAGCAAGTCCTACAGTTTTATCTCCAATTGCAAGTCCATGCATCCCACTTAAATGTCCTGCTTGTTTTCCTGAAATCCAAGATGCTAATTCTGCCCCACTTTTTAAATCACCTTTACTATTGTACATATCTGCTAAATCAGACTTATTAAATAAGTTATTACCATTTGCATCTTTTGTATCTAGTAATTGGTTATAAAGGCTTTGTGCATTTTCACTTGTTAATTTATTTGCAAAACCTATTTCTTTACCAAATTGTGTTGCACTAGATACACCTGCAATAGAAGCCATTGCTTCAGCTAAAGACTTAGCTCCTTTTGCAACACCATTACCCATTGCTTCTTCTAACATTTGAGCTTTTTGTTCAATTGAACCTTTATCAGTTCCAGCTTTAATCTCTGCACCAGTTTCATCCAATGCTACTGCATTTCTTAATCCACCTTTTCCAGAAATTGTTGCTTGAGTACTTCTTGTTTTACTTTCTGTCATATATTCTGCATTTTCAGCAGTTTTATCAAAAGCATCTTTTCCAAGATTTAAATAACCTTTAGATCCACCAACTCTTCCTGCTAATTTACTATTACTTTCAGCACTTGCCATTTCATCATATGATAACCCATTTAAAGTACCATCTAAGTCTTTACCAAATTTACTTGATAAAGCACTAGCATTAGCTACTTGATCTTTGTTTTGAGCAATTGTTCCAGTTCTTGATGCATCAAAAAGGGCATTGCCACCAATTTGTTTTAAAGAACTTGCTAAACCAGACATTTTACCTGCCTCTAAATTACCTGTTGCTATACCACTATCAATTGCTTCAGTGGTAGAAACCCTTGAACCTACTGTTGCAGTTCCTACTGCAGCAGCTGCACTTTTATTCGCAACACCTGACATATAATCAGATTCAAAAGATGAATTTCCTTGTGAAGCACTTGCAAAACCATAGCCTCCACCCATAGTTTCTAGTCCTCTTTTTATTTCATTAGCATATGCAACTTCATCTACTCCAATTGGTGACTTAAATCCATTTTGATCAAGAAATCTTCTTGCATCAGTTTTAGCTTTTTGGTCTACTTCATCATATGCATTTTTACTTGACATATCTTGTGCTGCATTTAGCATATCATTTTTAAATCTACTACCAATTGTATTCATGATACCTTGCATTGCAGCAGTTTCACCCTTTAAAATAATACCTGTTCCAAGGAAATATGAAGATATTAAAAGAATTCCAGAGATAGCTGCCATTTCACTTGCATTAGCATTAAAAGCAGGAATAGAATTCATTGCCATTAAGTTATTACCAAGTTCAAAGATAAGGTTTGTTGCACTTTTTTCCATATAATAAAGTGCAATTGAATTAGCAACTGTACTTGAAAGATATCCTAAATGAATTGCAATAATACCCATTGAATAATTGATAAGCATTTTTTTAGAGTTTTCAAAACCCATTCCCATTGCAACTGGTATTACAAATAAAAATAGAGCATAAGAAAAAATCAACATATAATGAATTACTAAAGGAGCCATTTTATTAGTCCAAGCCCAAGAACCTAACCCATCTGTTTGCATTTGGTAACTACTCTTATTAACTGAGTAATCAATTAAATCTCCACTTATTCCTGGAAGGTCATATTTATAATCAGTAATTGTTTCTTCTAATGTTTGTGAAAGTGCATAGTTAAGCATACTAATTTTAAGGTTTTCAGAATATGTTCCTAAAGTAGAAGTGATATCTCCAACTCTAATACCTGATTCATATAAACCTTTTGCTATTTCTTCTTTATGAGTTTCATAGTCTATATCACTATTAATCTCACTAAATTTCTTCTCTATCAAATTTTCAATTGAAGTTCTTTTATCTACAATGTAATTGTATAAATCGTTACATTTTTGTATAGTAACTGTTCCATCACTAAAAGTAGTATTTGTGTATGCAGAACTTGGAATACCTAAAGTAATTGGGTTAATATGATCAACAATATCTTGACTTGGTTTTATGAAATAATCAAGCCCTACATCTGGAATATGTGATGTTGACATTGCACATTCTTTTGTATAAATTTTAAATGCATTTTTAAAAAAAGATAGTGGATAATTAGCACTTTCTTGATTAATGAAATTTGAAACTTTCATGAAGTTACTAATCATTTCAGGCTGTTTACCTAGACCAACTTTTGTAGCACTATTTTCAGTATTACTAAAAGCAACCTCAGTTATTTCAGCAACAGGTACTAGAACAGTAGATACACTACTTGCTAGAAAAGTAAGTGCAAAAGGAAGATTATCTATTTTTGTATAGGTTTTATTTTGTCCTTGTTGCCTTACATCTATAATATGAGCAGTTGTAGTAGGATATAGTGCAGCAGAAAATAATCCAATCATAAGCATAATTGAATAAACACCTGTTTTAGGGTCCGCTTTTGAAAAGGCTAGTCCTGATCTTATAGTAGCAACCATAAGAGCCATTGCAATTGCAAATTCAATATAATTTGACTGTATAAGTGCAGCAATTGAGTTAAATACAAAGAAATAACTATCAGCATCACCTAGTACATATATAGAAAATTCATCCATTTATTTACTTCTTATTTATCTTTTTCAATTTCAGCAATTGCATCATAGAAAATTGAATCAATTATATTAATAGTTTCTCCTGAGTTTTCAGGTGCTCCATTTGCCTCTACCAGATAATTAATCGAAGACAATAGTAGATAAACTGCCTTAATAGTTGCTATAGGATCTCTCTTTATCGCTTTAAATGTTTTGCTTCTTTCAGACATTAGTTATCCCCTTTTTTTCAAATGCTTCTTTTTCCATTTTTGCGTTATTAAAAATACTAAATAAAAAGATTATAAGAGATACAGAAACAACTGCATACCCCTCTTCTACTCTAGAGTTATAAATCAAATATGCTCCGAACATAACTCCTATATTGAAATTAATTAAATTAATTAAAAAATTACCTATTTTAATTCCCCATTTTGATATTTTCTTATTCACTTCTTTCCTTTTTTCATATTATTTTTATAATTATTTACAAATTACTAAATAATCAATTTCTTGATTTCATCTAGTTGTTCATAGGTACATTTCATTCTTAAATCTTGTGCCACAATGAAAAATTCATTCTCATTAATCTCTGTATTACTAATAGTAAAGGACTTGTTTTTATAAAAAATTGTGTTACCTATTAATTCTTTAACTTTATTTCTTTTTTCATCTTTTAAGAAATCATTGAAGTTCTCTATTGTCATTTTATCGTTAGCTAATAATGAAGCAAAGATTTTTTTCCTATGAAGTCTTTCACTTCTTTTAGGTTTTAATCCATCATCTTTTAACCATGTATAAAATCTATCAAAGAGTCTAATTTTTTGATTTTCATCAATAATCATTTTCTTCTTCCTCTTCTTCTTTATTGGATATAGTTATCTATATAGTTATATGTGTCTCATTTTGAGACGGTTTTTGTCTCATTTTGAGACTAAAAAATCTTACTTTGAGACTCTTGTCTCATTTTGAGACAATTATCCTTTTTTTATTAATCTTAGTGACTCAAATTCATTCCACCATAATTGTGTTGTTCTAAGGAAACCAGTGTCATTATTCTTTTCAACTAATTCTTTATCAATTAGTTTTTCAATTGACCTATAAGTTGTTGCTCGTCCAAGATTAAATTTTTTACCTAATGTTTCAATTCTCCCATAGTACCAACCGGGGAAGGTAGATTGTGGATTATGAGATAATGTAAAAATAGCACTTGCAATGCAATAATCATTATTGGATAAGTCATGCATTACTCTAGGATGATGTTTAATTGTTGTAAAATCTGCTAATTCAGTTTTTTTCTTTTTTTCATTCATTTAAAAGTACCCTTACTTTATTTTTTAGTAAGTTAAAAACTAAGCTTCTATGTTGTAGTATTCACTTAGTTAAAGCCTTAAGTCGTTTTAACAACTCTCTCTTTGAACTCGCAAAGTCTTAAAAGAGGGAGTCTATTAACTTACTTTTTCTTTTTTTTCTAACAGTTTTTTATATACATACTCTTCTCCTTTTTCAATATATTCCTGTATTTCACTTAATTTCCAGAATGCTGTACCACCGTACTTATGCACCTGTGGAAATTTTAGATCTTTCATCTTTGCGTATATTGCTGCAGTAGATATAGGAATAATCTCTTGCACATCTTTTCGGCGTAATAGTCTTTCATTCATTTCGTATCCTTTATAATTTATTTTATTTAATCATGAAATATTATTTCTATTTATATAGAATAAATAAAAAAATTGTAATATTGTTTATATTAATTAAAACTTAATTCTTTATTATTTTGGAACTATATAGAAGAAATTAGAGTTTATTATTAAATTTGAAATATAATTTCACTATAATTATATATCCAGAGATTTTTGCTAGAAGGATTATTCATGACAAATACAAATATTGCAAGATTATTTAAAATGACCTCCCAAGGGATAGGAAAATGGAAAAAAGAAAAACGTCCAATAGTTATTTTTGTCGAAAAATACTTTACAGATGAAAATATTGATGAATTTTTAGAAACGGGAAAAATCCAGAAATTTGAATATTTTAATACAATTCAAAGATCAATTATTGAAAAGAATCAAAAAATATACTTAAGATCTTTTACTGAAAAGTTCAGATATGAAGGACTTGCTAGTGCTTATGATATATTTATTCAATTTTATTTTTCATTCCTTGTAGAACTAAAAGAATTATTTGAAAATAAAAATCAAGCATCATTTCAATTATATGATGTATTAACGTCTTCTGTTAATAATTTTTTAATAAAAAGATATTCCAAATCCTTGATGTCCTTATCTTCCGATAAAAAACTACAAAAAGAAACTATTGAAAACTTAAATTATGAAAACAATAGGGATTTAAGGAATATTCAAAAAAATACTATGTGTTTTAATATCTGGGGTGAAGATATGTTTTTCTATCTTGAGTATCTCTTAAAAGATAATTTACAAATTTTTTTAGATTCAGATAATGAAGAATTAATTTTTCATGCTGTTGGTTTTAATGTCTATTATAATTTAAAAGATGAATATAATGATGAAATTAAAGATATTATTATTTCAAATATATTAGAAGATAAAAGTAAAACTAATAAAAAAATCACAATGGATGATATATATCATCATATCAAACAACAAAACAACATAAGTTAAATTTCATAAAGTGGAATCAAATTGATACTTAATTTTATTACGGTAATCTTTACGGTATCATATTTAAAATATAAATTTTAAAAGCCTATTTTAGGCTTTTTAGAATAACTTTAAGTATAGGACATCTCCACCAAATAAAAGCTTTAAATTAAACTTTATATACATTATCTCTTTACTTAAAAATAATAAGCTACTAAAATTAAATAGGAAAAGATTTATCTTCAATCTAAAACTTACTAACCACATAAAATATATTAATTCATATGGTTAAAACAGTAATTATATGTTATTGAAATTAATCATACTTTTATTTAAAGTAGCATCAATCTTTAACTTATTGTATATATTTGAATAACTTTGGGAAAATAGTTTTTTCCGAAAAAAACAGTTAATTAAAATATATGGTATTCTATATTTAGGATAAACTGGTTTAGCAACTAAATGATAGTTTTGGTTTTCATAGTTATTAATATTAGTGTTATCATATGAATGAAAACCTCGCTTAGCATAATAAATAAAATCCCTTAAATATTGTTCTCTCATATTCTCATTTTCAAATTCTACAAACTCTTCCAATTCAGGGTTTATTTCAATATCAAATAATTCATCCATTTGAAGAATTGAAGATTTAACTAACTTATTTTCTTCATAATTATTAATAACATTATCTGGTAATAAAGAACCAGCAGAAGCAAAATGAAACAAATTAAAATCTCTATCTATTAAAAAGAAATCAATGTCTTTTGTTAATTGATAATTCAACGAATATTCCATTTAAAATGTCCTTTTACAATTATCGCAAGTATTAATTTTTTGCATAGTTCTTGGTCTACGAGCAGTTGTAAAATTAACTCTTGAAAGGCATAAATAAGGTCTATACATTAATATTTTATTTGAAGAATTCACTTCAGCACACCATCCTAAAATATTTCCACAATGAGTTTTTTTCCCTATTGTTCCTATGGTAGATAGTTTTCGTTTTAATTGTATAGCCATATTAGGAGATATTTTTCCTGATTCATCTACAACATATTTCTTTTTTAAATATGCACATACAATAGTAGCAGGATAATCTCTTAATGGATCCTTACTTTCTTTATATTTTCTTTGAAGTTTTTTTGCATAGCAGAAAACTGCTTCTTCATATTTATTCATTATATCTAACCATTTATAACAATATTTAATTTAATTTTTGACATATCCATTATGTACTTTTCTGTTACAGACAATAATGTTAATATATCATCAGTAATTTTGGTTTTATTCGTTCCTGGTTGAACTATATAAATTTCAAATTCAACTGGTATCTGATTTTTTACAATTAGTAAAAGCTTTTCAAGGTCTTGTTCTGTACCCTTTTCTAACCTAGAACAAGTGTTTCCTGAATATTTTTTTGTTTTTCTTCTTAATAAATGTTCAAAAAACTCTTTTTCATCTTTATGCTTCCAATGAATAGATTTCTGCGCTTGTCCACAAACTTCATAGAAGTTGGCAATTCGAGAACTCACCTCACCCTCTTGAGCATATTTTAAATGATACATATCAATTTTTATCTTTTCATCAAAACGTTTTATAGTAACAATATCTGCAATTTCACCTGAACCATCATCATCATAAATAATATCATAGTCTTCAGACTTCAATCTCTCTAAAACTTTATATTGAATGGAATCTGTTTTCTTAGGAGATACACCTTGTGCTTCTTTTGATAAATCTACCCCATTCCAATCCCAATCATCAATTAATTTATCTTTTGGATAATGTATAACTTCATTGTCCATTTTAATATATTGATTACCTGTAATAGAAGAATTATCTGAAAACCAAATCGTTGGGATATACTCAATAAAAAACTCTTCAATAGATAATGTTTTAACTGATGAACATTCAATATCAATTCTATGTCCTGACATATTTTCAAATTTAAAATCAGGGAAAGAGGTATCTCCTTCAGTATTCTCAAATAAAGTATATTTTATACTATAAACTGAATCATTTAGCAATAATTCAAAAATTAAATTATTACGATCAATACTATTTAGTCTTAAATCACAATTTGATAAATTATAACTTTCCCCTTCAACTTTAAATATAAATTTTGTCTCTTTATGTTTATAAATAGATTCATTCCAATCAATTAAAATAGGTTTAATATCAAGTGGGAATTCATTAACTAATTTAGGGATAAGTGTTTCTTTTAAAATTTGATTCCCATCAATACCTGGATTTATTAACTTTTTGGATATTTCTATACACCATTTTTTAAACTGATTTAAATCACCTTTTAAATAACTCCATATCCTTCCTTTATAAGAACATCCTAAAGAAGTTTTAACTCCATCCTCATAACCTGTTCCAAAAACAAAAGCTTTCTCACCTTTTTGTCTTTCAGCAATACTTAAAGCTTCTTCAACATCACTTCCTACACTCATTCTAAATCTAATATGTTTACCCAGATACTCTTTTAATCCAACATTTTGTAAAGAAACTCTTTTTATGTTATGAAAGGCTTTGAAAACATCTATACCTGAAATAAGTTCTAAAGAATCACCTATAATCTCTTGTGCAAGACTTTTATATAACCCTGATTTATCAGATCCATGTATATGTAATACTTTGTTAGATTCATCATAAAAAACAACAATAATATTCCATTCTAAATTATAAAATTCCTTTACATTACCCCATTCAATCAAATGTTTTTTTGCATTGACAATTACTAATAATTTTTCTGATTCGTTAATATCATAAAACTTATAATCATAATCTTCATAGTTATTAATCCCTTTTGCAAACTCCTCAGGAGTCCACTGTCTTTGAGAATTATTTTTATAAGCAACAGTACTCATTGGGATATTAATATTCTGGAAAGGTATTGAGGAATTATCTAAGTTCTGGAATCCTTCTATCAATTTTTCAAAATCTAACTTTTCAGTTACCTCAGAATTACTTATAGAAGATAATAATAAATTCCAGTTAGCATCTTGTGCATAAAGTTCATTTAGTTCTTTACCTACATCGATATCCGCAATATTTACAATAAAACTTGCTTCTCCTAACTCTTCATCATAACTAGTTCTTGTAAATCTACCTGCGAACTGTAATGTAATAGGTAAACTTTTTCTAATATCATGAAATGCGGCAATTTTTAGTTCAGGTAAATCAAACCCTTCACCTAACATATCTACACATACAATAATTTTATGTTCTTTACTTTTAATTCGTTCTAGCTTTAAACTTTTTTCAGAGACATCAGAATGGATTAACACAGGATTTAGATCTTTAAATTGAGCATAGTATTCAAATACTTTTTCAGCTTTTATTTTATTTTTACATCTTGCCATTAAAATTTGATTATAACCATCATCAATGCTTTTTCTTAATGTTTCAACAGCTAGATTTGCAATTTTTTCATCAGCACTCATTGCATCATATTCACGTACAGGCAAAAAGTTGATTTTTTTAAAATAACCTTGTTCTTGAGCTTTTTTAAGAGTAAAATTAAAAATAATCTTTCCCTCTAATCTTTTATTATCATTCCTAAATGGTGTTGCTGTAAATTGGACTATTGATTTATTTTCAAATTTTTTTCTGAATCTATTCCATGAAGTTGCTTGTGCATGATGAGCCTCATCAATAAAAAAATGACTACATAGTTCTGCAATTTTATTTTGAAAAATATTATCATAACTATTAATTAAATCCATAGTTGTTACAATAACATTAGACTTATCAAAGAATTCTTCTAATTCTTCTATAGTTTCTATCCCCTGTTTTAATATTCCTACTTTTGGATTAATAGCATTTTCATTAATAACTTCAAATCTAGAGTCTTTTAGAATACCTAAAGTAAGAAACTTATTATATAGTTGTGTTCTCAATGAATCAGAAGGAACTGCAATCAACAACTTTTCACACTTATTTGCAACTAAAACAGATATCATTGTTTCTGTTTTTCCTGTACCTGTTGGCATAACAATTGTTGCAATTTCATTTGATGATTTCAAGTGCCCTAAAATTGAATAAATTGCTCCTATTTGAGGTTCTCTTAATCCTAAATCATGTGGTGCTTCTTCTTTAAAATAAAAGTTATTCTTCCAAGAATCTAAAATCTCATCTGGACTAAACTCTAAAAGCTTTGGATGTTTTATCCATCTTTGAAATCTTATTGTTTGAAGATTTTGTTCAGTTGGCTTTTTATTGACTTTAATAATATATTCACATTCATTATCAAAGTCCTCATTAGTTTTTGTTAAACAATATTTTTTTCCATTACATGCAATTATTATGTAGTTCCTAAAATTTTCAAAAGCCTCAAAATTGATACTTATTTCTTTATCTAAAAAATGTTGAATTTTATTCTTATTACCTACTTCTTTAAACACATCAATAATTAATTCTGGCAAAACTATACTTTGCATATCATTCCTTGATTTTATAAATTATATTATTATATCTTTTTGTTGTCACAATTTGCGTCACTAAATTAATAAAATCTCCTTAATTTTAAAGTTTTATTATCTAACTAAACAAGCCTTTAAATCTTCATCTGTAGGTCTAATATGTCTCATAGTAGTTTTTATATCACTATGCCCAATAAACTCCTTTATAAATTTAGGGTTTATAGATTTACTCATATCAGTAATAATACCACTTCTAAAAGAATGACTTGAATACCTGTGCCCTAATACTTCTTCTATAAAACTATTTACACTTGAAATATAAGTTGCGCTACTTGGAATTTTTAATGGATTACCTTTTACTGTAATAATGTAATCATTGTTTTTAGCATCATCATTAAATACAAAGTGCTTCTTTATCTGTTTGGTTGCTTCCTTTGAAAAAAAGAGCTTTCTCTCTTTTCTAGTTTTATGAGTAACAATAATTAATTCTTCTTTTTTTATTATTGTATCAATATCTTTTACTCTTAACTGCTTTACCTCATTAATTCTCATACCAGTATAAAAAAGTAAAATGAAAGTTCTCTTTAAATTGTTTTTAGTGTTAGCAGTTAGATTTTCTTTACCATTAAGGTATATAAGCAGTTTTAGATACTCAACCTCTGTAATATTTTCTCTAATTTTAGTAGTTTTTTTCTTTTTCATAATACACCCTCATAATAAATCTCTTATGAGGATATTTTATGTGCTTTAAAATCACATATGACTGAGTTTAAGGGTTTAAAGCGAATAATATACCCCAAATTATATGCTTAATTTTAATAGGTTGACTAATATAAAATCCCTTTAACTTAACAATTTTCTTTCAAACCAGTTTACTTTATCTTCAAAGTTTTTTATACTTGTTGACATATCATTTAATGAGTTCATTAGACTATCTTTATTTATCTTCTCATCTTCTAAGTTTACTTCTATGCCACTACTAATAGTAGAGATAATACAAAGTTCACTTCTTAACTCTTTTATTAAGTTTTTTGTCAACTCTTCTTTATGAGAACTTATCTCATAAACTTTTTGTCTTAAATATCTTATCTGTCTAAAAAGTTCTACTATAAGAATTAAGGCTATCAGCATAATTACAATTTCTAACATATGTATACCTTTTAAAAAGTATTTAACTTTATATACAAAGTTGCTACTAAAATCCTAACGATATATAATTTAAAAACTTCTTATGTAGAGGCAAAATGAAAGAAATAAAAAATTTAGATGAAGATTATATTCAAAATTTATATATCAAAATTGGTCAAAATGTTAAAAGAATAAGAAAAGAAAAAAAAGTTTCTCAACTAAGCCTTGCTCATGCTATTGGTCATAAATCAGTAACTGTTATTTCATGTTGTGAAATTTGTCACAAAAATTATCACTTTAATATTGAGCATCTTGCAAAAATTGCTTATGTTTTAGAAGTAGATATAAATGAGTTTTTTAAAGATATTTAGTTTCTAATTTAAATAATACTATTTATTAACTAACTTCCTTTCAAAAGTTTTTATCTTTTTTTCAAACTCACTATTAGTTTTAACTATATTATTTAGTGATTTGACTAACATTTCTTCATTTAACTTTTTATACTCCAAGTTTGTTTCAATTCCACTACTTATAGTTGATGTAAGATACAGATTATTCTTAGACTCCTTGATTAATTCTTTTACAACTTCTTCCTTTTGTCTATCAAAGCTGTTTAGTCTATAGGTTAAAGAAAAAGTTTGTTTTAAAACAACTAGCAGAACAAGTAAATTTACTGTAATACTTAAAAGTTCAAGCAAAACTTATATCCTTTAGTAGTATCTTAATCATTTTCTGCGATAATAAGTTAATTATTTTATGGAAATAGATACATTAAAATGGTAATTTTCAATAACTATCTTTTCCAATAAATCAATATATTTTATCGACAAACAGAAATTATTCCTTTTATTTTTATAATTATAGTAAATATTTTCTATTTTGTCAAGATATTAAATAGGGAATTCTTAAAATGACAAAAAAAGATCTTGCAGAAAGAATAAATGTTGATCCCAAAACACTAAAAAACTGGGAAACTTCTAAACCAGAGTTATTAAAGCTTATTTATTTAGGGCTTGCAACAGAAGATAATATTAAAGAAACAGAATTGTATTTAAAAAAAATAAAAGAGATTAAAGATAGTAAATAATACAAAAATGGATTTGAAATAGAGATATCTATTTCAAAAACCCAGCCTTAGAAAGTACACTTAACTCTTCATTTATATTAAATATTTTTGAGTTGATATTATCATATCCAAAAGATTGTAGTCTCTTTGTATGTTTGTCTAAATATCTATTTGCATCTTCAAGATTATTAAATACATAGATTCCACCTGCTTCTTTAGTCTCTTCATTTTCAGTCCAGATTTTAAACTCTAAGCTCTCTTCAGTAGCAATATCTTTTGCTAGGTCAGCCATGGCTTCGCTCATTTCTTTGCCAAAAGGTCCATTATGAGGAAAATCGATTTGTAATAAATATTTCATTTGTAATTCCTAAACTTTTTCGATATAATAACCAAAAATAATAAATTTTGTCAACTAGGTTTACAATGTCAATATGCTTTTTATCACTTGAAACAAGTAAAGTCTTTAATCAACTTATTCTAAAACATATAGAAGAAGTAGGATATGAGAGTATTTCTATGTCAAGTTTACTTATCTTTCCGTACTTACAAAAAAGTGATAAACAGTCAATATCAACTCTTGCAAAGGAGCTTAACCAATCAAGACAGGCTACTCACAAAAGTATAAAAAAGCTTGAAGAGTTAGACTACATAAAACTAGTACAAGAGAAAAACAAAAAAGAGATAAATATCTCTTTGACAAAAAAAGGAAATGCTTTATTAGAAGAAGCAAATAGTTTTATAGAAAAACTACAATCGCAGCTGACAAAAATAGTTGGGAAAAAAGAGTTAGAGCAATTTATTGAAAATCAGAATATTATTTTTGATTATTTAAATTCAAAGTTAGACTAAAACACCATGTGTTTAAGAGTATCTTAATCTGAAAAAACATATATTACATTTAGTGTGTAGGAGTAAAATTGATTATGAAAATTAAAAAGCTAATTGATTCATTAGACTTAATATATTATGAATATGATCCAAAAACAAATATAATCAAACCAGACAATAAATACTGCAATCAACACACCCAAAGAGAATTTACAAAAATCACATTTTATTTATCAAAAAAACACATTCAATTTGATGTTTTACCTGATAAAGCTATCATAGTAAACGGGAAAAATTCAATCATGTCAAGAATAAAAAGAGCATATAACTCTATCGCTGAAGATATTAAAAATAGTAGAAAAAACATTTTCGTACTTAGCAACAAAAAAGTAAAGTGGGCTAAAAACATCCCTCTATTTGAAATCAAATTTATTAAAAAAGATATAGACTTAGAAAAGTATGATGCTTTAATCTTCACTTCTAAAAATGCAATTGAGTCTATAAACTCATTTAACAAATCATGGAAAAAGATTCCTGCATATGTGATTTCACCACAAAGTGCAAAACTTGTTAGAAATCTAAATGGTAGATTAGAGTTTGTAGGAAAAGAAAAACACGGTGATAAATTTGCCGAAGAGATAGCAGAAGATTTAAAAGATAAAAAGGTTTTATACCTAAGAGGTGAAAAAACTGTTTCAAGACTTGTTGATATTTTAAGAGAACAAGGTATCAACTGTGATGAAGAGTCTATTTATGAAAACAATTTTAAAAAGATAGATAAGAAAGTAAACTTTCCAAAAGGTTCAAAGATAATCTTCTCTTCACCTTCGACTATTGAATACTTTTTCAAAAACTTTGAATGGGATAATAGTTTTTATGCTATTTCTATTGGACAGACAACTGCAAAACACTTTCCAAAAAATATAAAACCACTTATTGCAGATGATACTTCAATAGAAGCTTGTGTGCAAAAAGCCATCGAAGTTGAATAATCCAGTTCTACAAGGTCACTTCTATATACTTTTAGCCACCATTTTAATTGGTGGCTCTTTTATAGCTGTTGAAAACTTAGCAGGACTTATCGACCCTTTTTCACTTATTTTACTTAGGTTTTTAGTGTCAGCTATTATCTTAGCTCCTTTTGTTTTAGTAAGCAAAAAAAATAGAGCTATGATAATACCTAGTTTAGGAAGAGGAGCTATCTTAAGCTCTTTTTATGCAGGGTTCTTTGTCTTGCAACTTATAGCACTAGAGACGACAACAGCTTTAAATACAGGGGCTTTATACACCCTAACACCTTTGTTAACAGCACTTCTTAGTATCTTTTTCTTTAAAGACAAAATTAGTCTAAGACAATATCTTATTTTCTTTGTAGCTGCTATTAGTACTTGTGGTGTTATTTTTAAAGGTAGTTTAGATTTACTTCTATCTTTTTCTTTAAACAATGGTGACCTAGTATTTTTTGCAAGTATGTTTTTGATGGCATTTTATTCAATCTTTTTAAAGACACTTCAAAGGGATGAAAAACCTATAGTAATGGTATTTTCTATTTTACTTGGTGGTTCATTTTGGATGGCTATTATTTTACTGATATTTGACATACCTTTAAACTGGCACTTAGTAAAAGGAGAGTTTGCTGTAAATATTGCTTACCTAATAGTTATGACAACACTATTTACTCTATACCTTTACCAAAAAGCAACAACAGTTTTAAACCCTAAAATTATCATGTCATATACTTATATCAACCCTGCAGTAGTTGCTATTTTAGTATCAGTTTTAAGTGATGTAAATCTTGGGTTTAAAGTTTGGTTTTTTATTGTAATCTCTTGTATGGTAACTGTGCTACTTCAATATATACTTCACAAAGAGAAGAAAATCTAAGCTTCCTCTTCAAACTTTTGAACTAACTTTTGTTTTCCAAACTCTACTCCTGGTTGGTTATAAACATTTATCATAAGCATTTGCCCAACACTTGAAGTTAGAAGTTCATAGTAAGCTATAAGTATTCCTATATTTTGAGCTGAAATTCTATCTAAAACTATCATATCAGCTGGAATCTCATTTTCTAAGATTGTCTCATAGGTTGCATTACACTCTTCATTTAGCAGTTCATTAAAAGAGTGATTGTTTATGTAGTCTGTTTTTTCTAGGTACTTTAGTTTGATATCTGGGATTTTGGCTCTTTTTTTAAAGTCCTCTACTTTTATAACTGTTACTGTTTTATCTTTTGGACCTTCTAAAATAAGCTGTAAAAAAGAGTGTTGGTCGACTGACCCTACAAGATGTACAGGCGTTAGCCCTACACTATTTCCTAGCATATCATGTTTACCTAAAGACTCACCCCAAAGTTGCACATACCATTGATTAAAATAAGTAAATAAAGAGGAGTAAGAAAACAGTACATTGATAGGATACTTCTTTGCAAGTTTTGAATAAAAGTAGGCTTTTTTTAGTATTTTCTTCTCTTTAAATTCAAAGAATGAGTCTATTAAACCTTTTGCTCCATCTAAAAGCTCTTTTACATCAATTCCTACTAAAGATAAAGGCACAATTCCAACAGCAGATAAAACAGAAAATCTTCCACCTACGTTTTTAGGAATATTAAATTGCTTTATAGAATAATCACTTGCAAGTTTAGATAAAGAAGAGTTTTTATCGGTAATAAAAGCAAATCTATTTGCATCTTTTTTTAGTGATAAATCAAACTTGTACTTCTCAATAATAAACTTGAAAATAGAAGTTGTCTCAATAGTGGTTCCAGATTTTGAGATGATTAAAAACAGAGTATTCTCTTTTTTGATTTTTTGTAGAGTTTCACCAATAATTATTGGGTCAACATTTTCAAGAAAGTGTAGTTTTCTTTTGCTTTTAGTTTTGTATTTCAAAAACTCATAAACAGCTTTTGTTCCTAAACTAGAACCACCAATTCCAACTACAATGATATTTTTTATAGAATCCTTTTTTAAATAAGGATTCTCTTTTTGGTAAGTTTTGAGCTCTTTTATAGTTTTTAAACCATTTTTAGGAAGCTCATAGTAGCCTACTTTCTTAGACTCTTTCTCTTCTTTTAAGGCCTCAAAACTTTTTTTTAAAGTCTCTTTTCCTGCTTTAGAAATCTTTGGATAAAAATTCTGCTCAAAACTTACCATCTTTTTACCTTTATTTATAATTTAGTAAATAAAGGTTTTGAGAGTTAAACTATTTTTGCTTTTTCTCTAAATCATAAAAATAGTTAGTAGCCTCAACAAAACCATCTACACTACCACAATCAAATCTTTTTCCCTTAAATTTATATGCCATTACCATGCCATTTTTAGCTTGCGTACAAAGGGCATCAGTGATTTGCAGCTCACCATTTTTACCAGGCTTTGTATTTTTGATAATATCAAAGATATCAGGAGTTAAAACATATCTTCCAATAACAGCTAGATTTGAAGGAGCTTTATCGTTGTCTGGTTTTTCAACCATATTTGAAACCATAAATACACCATCTTCAATCTCATTTCCTTCGATAACTCCATACTTATGAACCTCATCTTGAGGAACTTCCATACAAGCTACGATACAACACTTGTATTTTTCATATAGTTTTACCATTTGTGCTAAGATTCCATCACCATCTGGATTTACACAAAGGTCATCTGCTAAGATTACTGCAAATGGGTCTTGCTCACCTAAAAGTGCATTTCCTTTGTAGATTGCATCACCTAGACCTTTCATCTCATTTTGTCTTGTGTATGTAAAAGTACACTTGTCAATGATATGTCTAATATCTGCAAGCATTTTCTCTTTTGATGAACCTTGAATCTGATGTTCTAACTCATATGAAATATCAAAGTGGTCAGTAATAGCTCTTTTACCTCGGCCTGTAATAATAGCCATAACATCACATCCAGCGTCCATTGCCTCTTCTACACCATATTGGATTAATGGTTTAGTTAAAATTGGTAACATCTCTTTTGGCATTGCTTTTGTTGCTGGTAAAAACCTAGTTCCATATCCTGCTGCTGGAAATAAACATTTTTTTATCACTTTTCTTTTCTCCTTTTATACATTTCCTTTAAGCCATACTATTTGATAAGGCTCAATATATATTTCTCTATTATCTTTTATTGTGACTGTAAAATTTGATGAAAGTATATCATATAAAGGCAATGATATATCTTCAGGAATAGTACACTTAACCCTTTCATTTGAAAAGTTATGAATAGCCAAGACTCTTTGCTCACACTCTTTACAAGTTTGCTCTAGGGCAAAAAGCTTTGAACCTAAATCCAAAAATCTAAATGAACCAAAAGGGTCAAAAGCTTTTTCACTAATTCTAATAGAAATCAACCTTTTATAACTATCAAACATAGTCTTTACAGAACTTCCTTGTTTAGCTAACTTTGTTTCAAGCCAATCAATATTTAATTTTTCTCTATTTATAGTTCTATTTTGACCACTATGTTTTACTCCATCATGATAATTTCGTGAACCCACAAGTGAATGAAAATAAATCCCAGGAACACCTGGCATAACTAAAGCTGTGGCTTGGGCGACTAACATTCTTTTTAATCTTATGTTACTATCTTCATCTGGGTGAGTTAGGGCATCTATATATGAGCAGTTTAACTCATATGGACTCTCTACACCATTTTCATCCATTCTATAGGAAACTAGTCCTTTATGCTCTTTTACAGTTGATACTAAGTTCTCAAGCTCTTCTTTACTTAAGATATCATGTACAGGTCGTAAGCCTATTCCATCATGACTTGCTGTAAAGTTAAAAAAGCAAACCTTATCACTAGGCAATGTTAAAGTCCTAGCCCAAGAGGTAAGTTTTTTAGTATCTTGATTTAAAATTGAGTGAATTAGTAAAGGTGGTAGTGCAAAGTTATATACCATCTGTGCTTCATCATCTCCACTTCCAAAGTATGAGACATTTTCATCGTGGGGTACATTTGTTTCTGTGATTATTATAACCTCAGGGGCTACTTCATGTAAGACTTCTCTTATTAATTGTATTAACTCATGGGTTTGAGGAAGATGTACGCAAGATGTTCCAAGCTCTTTCCAGATAAATGCGATGGCATCAAGTCTTATAATTCTTGCACCTTTTTCTATATAGTAAAAAAGAGAATCAAGAACATTTCTAAGTACTCTATGGCTTTTATAGTTTAAATCAACTTGGTCTTTACTAAACGTAGTCCAAATATTTTTTACTCTTCCGTTTGCATCAAGAAATTCACTAAGTAAGGGTGTTGACCTTGGTCTAACTACTTTTCTTAAATCAGCACTTGGGTCAACTTCGATAAAAAAGTCTTTGAAATACTCATCATTTTCCAAATAGGCTTTAAACCAATCAGAAAACTGTGACACATGATTTATAACTCCATCAACCATAAGTCTATAGTCAGCACTTATTTGCTCAATCTCTCTCCATGAACCCATATGAGGGTCGACGGTATTATAGTTTACAACTGAAAAGCCATCATCAGAAGAGTATGGATAAAAGGGCAAAATATGTATTGAGTTTATTATGCCTTTTAAATGTTTATCCATAAACTCTTTTAAAGTTTGAAGTGAAGGTTCACTCTCCCTTGTAACTTGGTTTCCATAGCTTATCAAGATAACATCTTTTTGGCTTAGCTTATACTCTTTTGAGTCAACCCTTGATTTATATTTGAATATTAAATCTATAATACTATTTACTGCTTTTTGGGCAATCTCAGGAGGATAAAGTCTATTTAACCTTTTATTTATAGTATGTTCTGGATTTGAAATATGCATTACTTATTGTCTTCTTGTACTGAGAAATAAAATTTATCAGAGAAGTCTGGCAATACAGACCTAACAGTAATCCACGGTGGTAAAGACGGCACTCCCATTGGGTCTTCATAAAACTCTAAAGAGGCTTGTTTAATAGCATCTTGGAAAGCTTCAACTGCTTTTATCTCTTTTTCTCTATTGTATTGAAGGCCATTTATTTTACTTAGGGCATTGTATTTTGAGATTTCAAATCTTGATTCTTGAAAATATGTAGCAAGTAAGGTTTTAAATGAAGCTTCTGAAAAGATAACTCCCTCTTGGGCTAAAACTCTAAATATTGTTTTTGCTATATCATTTGCCATTTTATATATTCCACCACCACTTGCTTGACTTCCTAAATCTTGATGCTTATGTTCATAGGTTTCCATAATCTCTGTTTGACATATTCTTTTATTTGAAGTGTTTTTATAAACCTCACTTAAAGTAGAAACTTCTAATCCCCAAGTTGGAGAAATACCAATACCTCTACCAAGTGACCTTATAAATGAAAACTCTCCTGAAAGTGAGTATCTAAAGCTTTCCATATATTCTAAATACTTGTTACTTCCAAAAACTTTTACAAGGGAGTTTACTAAAGGAGTAAAAAGAAGTCTTGTAGCTCTTCCATGAAGTTTTGTTGTAACCCTTGAGTAAAAACCTTTATTAAACTCAAAGTCTAAAGCAGGATGAACAATAGGATAAAAAAGTCGTGCAGGTATCTCTTTACTATAATTTACAATATCACAATCATGTAAAGCAAAGGCATATGCGTCTTTGTCTGTAAGTCCATATCCCATCATAGTCCAAACATTTCTTCCTTTTCCTGGGTCTTGAAGTCCAGGGAAGCCCTCTTCTTCTAGTTGTTTATATAGTTTTTGAATATTTGGTCCATCATTCCATAAAACATCAACCTTACAAGGAAGAACTGACATAAGTTCTTTTACCTCTTCAAACTGCTCTTTTGTAGCTTTGTCTAAACCTAAAATAATTTTATAAAGATATTTGACACTTTTTAATTCTTCAATAATCTTTGCCATCGCAGGAGTTTCAAACTCAGAGTAAAGTGCAGGTAAAAGCAATACCATTCTTCTTCTTTTGCTAAACTCTTCAAGTTCATTTTCGATACTTTCTAAACTTCTATTTCCTAAGTTTTGTAAAGTTGTTATTGCCCCATTTTGAAAAAAATCTGCCATTATGCACCTCCATTTTTTAGTACAAAGATAAAATCCATCACATTTGTTCCAGTCTTTCCTATAGTAAAATCATATTTTAGTTTCTTAAAAAAACTATTACTATCACAATTTTCTAAATACTCTTGTGCATTTAATTCTAGTTTTTGGATTTTTTTATAGATTTTATTATCTAAAAAAGCCCCTGTAGAATTACTATTTCCATCTATTCCATCGCTTCCTGCACAAAGAATAGTTGTTTTATCTTTTATTGCATCATTTATTAAAAGTTTTAAGGCTAGTTCTTGATTTCTTCCACCTACTCCATTTGCTTTTACTTCTGTAGTAGTTTCTCCACCAAAAAATAAAGCATAAGAATCAAACTTCTTATCATACTTTTCTATTGTCTCTTTTATAAACTTTGCAGCTTCGCTTGTGTCTTTATTTAAAACGGTAGTTACTATTTTTGCTTTTTTAACTTTAGACTCAATACTTTTTTTAGCTTTTTGTAAAGCTATTTTATTACTTCCAATAATATAGTTAGCTACTTTTTCATTGTACATAAGACCTGAGCCAATAGCTGATAAGTCATTTCCAACAACATCACTAAGCACAAGATTCACACACTTAGCCTTTGTGTAGTTTGCTAGTTTTCCACCTTTTATTTGAGAAATAGATTTTCTAACAGAGTTTAAAGCCTTGATATCAACTCCACTTTTTAAAACAGCAGTTGAAACCTTTTCAAACTCTTGGAAGTTTAAACCATCAATTGGTTTTTCTATCATTGCTGAAGCACCACCTGAAAGTAAAAAAATCACCAAATCATCTTTTTGTAAGGATTGCATTTTTTCAATCATCTTTTGAGCAGCTTTAAAACTTTTTCTTGAAACTATTGGGTGGGTAGATTGGAAGGTTTCTATGTAGTTTAATTTTTTATCTTCTAGGCAAATTGCTAAACCACCTGATATTTTATCTTTTAAAATCTTTTCACACTCTTTTGCCATAAGATAAGAGGCTTTTCCAACAGAAAAGACATATATATTTTTATACCTTTCAAAACTATAACTTTTATCAACTATTTTAATACTCTCATCAAATAGTTTAATATTTTGATTTATCAAGGCTTTTGCTTTTACTTCATTTACACTTGTAAAATAAAGCTCTTTTAGTAGTTTTCTAGACATTTTGTAATCATCTCCTTAAACCCTTTTGCGCCTTTGTATGTTGATTTTAAAATCTCTTTGTTTTTTGTTTCTACAAATAAAGCTTTGTGATTTTTAATTGCAATTGGTAAATCAACAACTTCAAGCATAGGTAGGTCATTTTCTCCATCACCTAACGCTATAGAAAAAAACTTTTCATTATAGAGTTCTTCAAAAATCTCTATTGCTTTTTTTACAGCTTTACCTTTATCTTGTTTAGCTCCTATTATATGATAAAACCTGCCACCTTTTGTAAGAGTTAAACCATATGCTAAAGCCTTTTGTTTTAAAGCTTCAATTTGATTTTCATCTTTTAGAATAAAAGGTTCTGTAAAATCTCTTTTTGAAGCAAGTTTTGCTTTTTCATATGATAAAGAAGTTAGCTCTTGAATTTGCTTTATAGACATTGAAGAAAATCCAGTGAGATTAAACTCATCTTTGTATTTATTATAAAACTCTAATATAAGAGTATAATCTTCACCAATTTTACAATAATAATATTTTTCATCGAAACTTTCTAGAAAAGAAAAATCTTTGTTTTTATACCCTTTAGGTATAAATATTGAAGCTCCATTTTCTACAATAAAAGGTTCGTTTATTCCTAATTGTTTATGCAACTCTTCAACTTCACTTCTAGTTTTACTAGTTGTAAAGATTATTGGGATATCACTTTTAATTAATCTAGATAAAGAGCTTAATGACTCTTCATAAGAATAATTATGGTGATTTAAAAATGTGCCATCTAAATCTGTAAATACAATTTTCTTCATAATAGTTTATTCTAACATCTTTTTTTTCAATATTTATTGTACAAATGAATAATTACTATCCAGTGACAAAAATAATTTTCAAAACAATTTTATCATTTTTGTGATTTTTGTGACAAAATTTCAAAATTTACTGTAATTTTAAACTTTTAAAAATTGATTTATGTTACAATAATAATTATATTTTAATTGTAGTATGAGGAAACAAATGAGTAAAGATATAACTATCAAGTTATCTAAAGAGATGGAAGAGTTCCTAACTGAAAAATCACAAGAAATTGAACTTCCACTTGAAGAGACTATTGAGCAATTAATTAATGAACAAATAAACAGTAAAGTTATGTTTGAAGAAGGTTTTTATTACGACAAACTAAAAAACTGCCTTTTTGATAAAAATGGTAAAGCAATTCAGTTTACAAAACTTCAACATGGTCTATTTAACTTACTTCTACAAAACAAGAGTGAAATTATAGACTTTGAAACAATCCATAAAGAAGTTTGGAAAAATAAAAAAATGTCAATATTTACTATGAGAAATATTGTAAAGAGAATTAGAGATTTAACTTATTATGGAATTATTGTAAATCATTCAAATAAAGGTTACTCTTTAGGGAAAACTTTCTAATAAGTTTTTATTATATTTCTTCAACAAATAAAAAGTATCTTTTTGTTATAATTAAATAAAAAGAAATGTTATTAAACATGAATAATAATTTGAAGATACTTTTTACAGCCTTTATTTTGACAACAGTCACTTTTGTGACGATTATCCTTTATTTGATAAATAACAAAATTGAACAGCAATTAGAATCAGAAAAAGAGATTCTAGATGTGACATATAAAACAATTATTGATTCTTATAAAACTAATTCAAATATCATCTACTTTAATAAACTTGATACAAAAGAAGTTAAAGAAATAATATTTAATGCCTATGAAGCAAATGAAGCTCAAAAAAACAGAATAAGAAAAAATCTACACGAAGAACTTTTATATATGTATGAAAACATGCATAGTTTTAAAATCAAACAACTTCACTTTCATCTAAAAGACAATGAAAGCTTTTTAAGATTTCACCGTCCAGAAAAGTTTGGAGATAACCTTTCAAATATCAGAGCAACTGTTATGTACACAAATAAAAACAGACAAGCTATTCAAGGTTTTGAAGAGGGAAGAGTTTTCAACGGCTATAGATTTGTTTATCCTCTTAGTTACAAAATGAAATATCTAGGAAGTGTAGAAGTTTCAGTTTCTATGAATGCTATTATTAAATCTTTAAATAAAGAGTTAAAAGCAGATATTGATTTCATAATAAAAAAAGAGGTTGTAGATGCAAAAGTATTTGACTCAGAAATATCTAACTATAGACTTTGCGAAACAAACAATGCTTACTACCATGAAAAATCAATTAGTAAAAAGAAAAATATCGTTATAGAAGATATCACTGAAAACTATATAGATACAAATAAAGAAGAGTTTTTAGCAAAAAAAGATAGCAATAAGATATTTAACTTTACTTCAACATATGAAGACAAAAGATATATAACTACATACTTACCTATTAAAAATGCCATTTCAAAAGAAAAAGTTGCATACTTAATAATAACAAGAGAACACCCTCACTTACAAAATGCAATAAATAAATTTCAAACTTCATTGATGTTTTTTATTATCTTAAACTCTTTATTTTTCTACTTTTTATTTAAATCTGAAAAGAGAAAAATACAATTAAAACACAAAGATGAGATACTTGATGAACTACAAGTTATGGGACACATTGGCTATTGGGAAAGAAACAATATAAATAAAAAACTAACTTGGAGTGAAGAGTTATTTAAAATTCTTGAAGTAAAAGAGGATGAAATTACTCCTTCATATAAAAACTTTATGAAGTTTATTCATAAAGAGGATTTCAAAAGAATAAATACAATCTATAAAAAGTTCTTCAAAAATCTTCTTGATTATAAAGCTGAGTTTAGAATTATAACTGCTTCTGGAAAAGTGAAGTTTGTAGAACAAGAAGCCCATCACATACTTGATGAAGAAGGTAAAGCAATACGTTCAATTGGTACATTAAGAGATGTAACTGAAATAAAAAATTTCCAAATTGAAGCGGAATATTCAAAAAAAGAGTTTGAGCTTTTAGTTTCAAATATTCCTGATATTGTGTATAAAAGAGAAATTGATAAAGCCCAAACAGTAACATATTTAAATGATAGTTTAAAAAATATTTTAGGCTATGAAAATGAAGATTTACTTTTTAATAGTAGAATTTCATTCAGCCAAATAATCCATGAAGATGACTTAAGACAAGTGGAATACTCTTTAGAGAATCTAGCTAAAAGTGATATTACTAAAGCTATTACATTAAAGTATAGACTAAAACAAAAATCTGGAAACTCTATTTGGATAAGTGATAGATTTAAAATCATGAGAAAAGATAATAAAAAGTATCTTGAAGGGATTATTAGTGATATTAACTCACAAAAAAATGCCTATGACAAGCTATATAAATTTATCGATTTACAACAAAATATTGTAATCCTTACAGATGGAGAAAAACTTCAATTTGCAAATAAAAGTTTCTTTGAGTTTTTTAACTATAGAAATCTATCTCACTTTTTACAAGACTATAATTGTATTTGTGAACTATTCTTAGATGATAATAATTACTTTAATCTAACGAAAATAGAAAACCATAATGATTGGGTTCAAGAACTACAAAAGCTTCCTCAAACAAGTAGAATTGTAGCTATCAATGATAATAATGGAAGAAAAAAATCTTTTTCTGTAACTATTAATAGTTTTGAAAACTCACTATTTATAGTTAGCTTTACAGATATTACAGAAACAATTTTAATGAATCAAGAGTTACAGCAAAAAACTATCCATGATAAACTAACAAATGCTTACAATAGAGAGTATTTTGAGCTTATTAATAAAAAGTTTATCTATGAAGCAGACCAAAACCCAACTACAAGTTTTGCCTTATGTCTTGTAGATATAGACTTTTTCAAAAAAGTAAATGATACCTTTGGGCATGATGTTGGGGATATTACTTTAATAGATTTAGTAAAAGTTATTAACTCTTCTATTAGAAAAGAAGATATTTTAGTTAGATGGGGTGGAGAAGAGTTTATTTTACTTATGAAAAATGTTACAGAGGAAACTCTTCAAACTTCGTTAGAGCACATTAAAAGTGTAGTTATAAAACATGAGTTTGAGATAATTGGAAACTTAACTTGTAGTTTTGGAGCAACAATCTATAAAAAAGATGAAAATATAAAAGATACAATCAAAAGAGCTGATATAAATCTATACACAGCTAAGAAAACTGGGAGAAATAAAATAGTTATATCATAAGGGTTTAAGTAATATATACATACAATATTCCATAAATTATTTTAAGGACTTTTATGGAACCAAACTATGATAAGATCATTGTACTAATCATTGTATTTACAGCTTCGTTTATAACTTGGAAAATAATCAAGGATTTCTATAAACAACGTTTTCATATGATTTTTGCACACTTAATTGCTATCGTAACTTCTTCATTCATGTTACTTTCTACAATGTTTTTATTTATGCCTAAAAACTACCAAAGAGGTGCGGGTCCAGAAGTTGAGTTAAGTTTCAACTCTATTGCAATTGTATTTGTAATGGTGTTTGTGATTTTTATGCTGTTTAGCTATCTTCCAAATAGAAAAAAGTAAGGTTTCCCTTACTTTTTCTTATTTAAAAACTTTAGTGTAGCATCGATGATATCGTCATCATCTTTGCTTGAACTCTTTATTGTTTCTTTTGTATCATCTAATTTTGTAAATGTTATATTCATCTCATAAGACGAGATAGTTTTAATTCCTTGACCTAATGCAAGTATTTTTATAATGATTAACTCTAAGAACTGTTTTGTTGGAATATCTGGCTTACCAAATCTATCTTCCATCTCTTCTTCTATTTCATAAACTTCTTGTTTACTGTGACATTTAGAAAGTCTTCTATATAGTTCAAGTCTTACTCTATCTTCAACTATATAATCACTTGAGATAAATGCAGAAATAGCTAATTTAATATCAACAGTTTTAGCTTCCTCTTTTGTATCTCCACTTAAACTTGCAAGTGCATCTTCTAACATCTTTAAATATAGTCCATAACCAATTTGTTTGATATGACCACTTTGTGCTTCACCAATGATATTTCCACCACCTCTGATTTCTAAATCTTGATGAGCTAAAGCAGTTCCTGAACCTAAATAAGAGTTTGATTCTAGGGCTACTAATCTTTTAATAGCATCATTAGTGATTTGTTTTTTATCTTCAACAACGTAGTAACAGAATCCTTCTTTATCACTTCTTCCAACTCTTCCTCTTAGTTGGTGTAAATCAGCAATACCAAATCTATCTGCCCCATCAATGATAATTGAGTTTGCGTTTGGTAAGTGAAGTCCTGATTCTACAATTGAAGTAGCAAGTAAGATATCAAACTCTTTATTATCAAACTTCTCGATTATCTCTTCTGCTTCTTTTGGTTTAATTTTAGAGTGAATTATTTCTATTTTAATATTTGGAACAATCTCTTCTATATCAGCTTTTTTAGCTTCTATTGAAGCAATGTTGTTATGAACATAGAAAAGTTGTCCTCCACGTCTTTTTTCCCTTAAAACAATCTCTTTAATAAGCTTATCACTATACTCTTTTACATAAGTTCTAACACCTAGTCTCTCGCTTGGAGGAGTAAGAAGTGAACTCATACCTTTTAGTTTAGAAAGGGCTAAATTTAGTGTTCTAGGAATTGGAGTAGCACTCATAGAGAAAATATGAACATCTTCTCTTAGACTTTTTAGTTTCTCTTTTTGTTTTACTCCAAACTTGTGTTCTTCATCAATAACAACAAGGGCTAAGTCATTTGTTTTTACACTAAGTAATGAGTGAGTTCCAACTACAAGGTCTAAACTTCCATCTTCAAGTGACTTTTTAACTTGGTTTTTCTCTTTAGCTGTTGATTTTCCATCAAGTTTAGCCATTCTGATACCAAACTCTTCAAATCTTTTTTGCATCCCATGGAAGTGTTGTGTTGCAAGTAAAGTTGTTGGACATACAAAAATAGCTTGATGACCATCTAAAACAGTTGCTAAAATTGCATTCATAGCAACTTCTGTTTTACCAAAACCAACATCACCAGAAAGAAGTCTATCCATAACTCTTCCAGAACTTAAGTCCTCAAAGATTTCTCTTACACTTCTTGCTTGATCTTTTGTATATTCAAAGCCTGCACTATTTTGGAAATCTTTTAATACTTGTTTATCAGTATTTATTTTTATTCCATTGATTAGTTCTCTAGCAGCTGCAATTTTAATAATATCATTTGCAATAGCAAATAGCTTATCTTTTACTTTCTCTTTTAGTTTTGCAAAACTTCCCTTACCTAGCTTATCAACTACAGCGTAAGAGCTTCCGTCACTAACATATCTATCAATTAAATCAATATTTTCTACAGGAATTAAAAGCTTGTCATCCCCTGCATAAGTTACAACAACAAAATCTCTTTTTGCTCCCATAACTACAACTGGGTCTATTCCTTTGTATTGACCAATACCATGGGTTTCATGTACTACAAAATCTCCGACTTGAAGCTCATCAAGTACAAGTTTTACTTTCTTTTTTCTTCTTTTTTTAATCTCTTTATTAAGTGAAATGATTATCTCATCACTTCCAATAAGATTGATAATATAGTTTTCAAAAACATAATTTATATTAGAATTAGAAAGTTCTAAATCAAAAGATTTTACCTTAGCTTCAGAAGAAGAGATAATAGTCACTTTCTTATCTTCATGGAAAGTTAAAAACTCTTTTATATTTGCTGGTGCTATTTCTTGATAGGATTTTGAGTTAAATACTTGAGGTAGAGTTAAAAATTTGTCTTTATTTATTCTTTTATCTTCAAATACATAAACCTCTTCTAACTCATCTAAGGCTTCTAAAGTTACATAAGAGTTTAACTTTTGTGGCAAATATTCACCTAGTTCACCTAAATACCAAAAACCTAAAGAGTGTATATCTTTAATAAATGCATCACTTTCTACACTCTCTATTTGCTCATTTATTTCATCAAGGGAACTTTCATCAAGGGCTAAAAAAGCAGGAGTGATTTTAAAGTTTTCAATCTCATCTTTTGATGATTTTTGATCTTCAATATCAAACTCTCTGATACTCTCTACTTCATCATCAAAAAGTGATACTCTATATCCTGTTTCACTTCCTAAAGGACAAATATCTAAAATATCTCCTCTAATAGAAACTTCCGCTTCACTTGTTACAATATCTACAAAATAGTATCCCCAGTTATAAAGTTTTGTTTTTAACTCTTCTAAGTTTAAAGTATCTGCAAAACTTATCTCAAATGAGTCAAAGCACTTATCTTTTGGTAAAGGGAATGAAGCTGTTCTAATTGGAGCAATTAATATTTTGTCTTGTTTTTTATATGAGTAGTATTCGTTTAAAACTTTTGTTATATCTTGAAGTTCAGTAGAAAAAGATAATAAATCATCCCCATAATTTGCTCTAAAATCAGCTAAGCAAAAAGGTTTAAATCCTAAAAAAGAGACAATATCACTTGCTACTTGAGCTTGTTTATCATCATTTACGATTAAGAGTTGACACTCTTTTAATCTTTTTTCATCCTTTAAGTTCTTTAAATATTCATATATATTTTTCACTATTCTTCTTCTTTTGCTTCTTCAAAATCATTTGTTTGCTTATCATAATAATATGCTGGGTAAGGTGTTTCATTAAGCAAGAAAATTAAATTTGCATCAGTGAAACTGTTTTTTTGAAGTCCCTTTTTAAACACTTCTAAAATATATGCTTTTGTAGAAAATGTTGTTGTTGTAGATTTTGCAGTATAAACAAAATTTTCACCTTCTACAGGAGAAAAACCTTCTCTTTTTACATGTTTTTCAAATTTTTCTTTGTCTTCTAGCCCTGCTACATCAAGTAATACTAAAACGTCTAATTCTTCCATTTTTATCCTATTTATTTTTGCAGTAATTATTAAAAATGTATTTTATTTAAATAAGGTTTAATTTGGGGTTTAAAGCATTTTTTACACACTTTATCCTCACTATATAAATAGACTATAAAAAATTAAAGGAGAAAAGATGTTTGATTATATGCATATGAACATGACAATGTTCCACGGATTTTGGATGTTTATCTTTTGGCTTTTTATATTTTATGTATTAATATCTTTATTAAAAAAGGATAAGAAAGATAAAGATTCTGCAATTGATATACTAAAAAAACGTCTTGCTAAAGGTGAGATAACAAAAGAAGAGTACGAAGAGATAAAGAAAACCTTGGAGTAAAGGGCTATGAGTATAAAGTTTAATTAAAAAATTAAACTTTATACCAACTATCTAGTTTCCGTGATTCATCATTTGTGAATCATTCATGTGGTTTCCTGAGTTATTCATATGGTTTCCTTGGTTCCCATGATTTCCCATTTGTGAATCATTCATGTGATTTCCTGAATTATTCATATGGTTTCCTTGGTTCCCATGATTTCCCATTTGTGAATCATTCATGTGGTTTCCTGAATTATTCATATGGTTTTTTTGAACCTGCTGTTTTTGGTTCATCATCTGATTACTGCTACCTTGATTCATTCCATGAGCTAATGCTATGGAAGCGAACACTCCTACCCCAACTGCTGTTAATAATAGTCTTCTCATTACAAATCCTTTTTCTTTTTAGAACTATTGTAAAACTCTAATGAGGAAAAAGTGTGTAAATTCATAATATAAAAAATATTTTTATATTACTAATGTTGAAACCAATCCTATTATTCCACCAAATACTGCACCCCAAATAACAAGCCATCCTAAGTGCTCTTTTATCATATTTTGAACTAATTCTTTTACCATTTTGGGTGTTAGTTCATCTAATCTTGCATTTACTATTTTGCTTAACTTTTCATATACATCTTCACTTAAATCTTCAGATGTTAAGGCTTCATTTACAACAGCTTGAAAAGAGTCTGTTTGAGAAATTTTAACTATTGAAGCTTTTAGTTTTTCTACAAAAGGCTCTTTTAGTGGTTCTAATGCTGCTTCTCCACCAAACATTCCTAACATACCACCAAAAGGTGACTCTATAACTGATTCTTTTAAAGAGTCATAAGCAGGTGTAAAGTCCGTTTTATTTAATAGTTTTTCAAAATCAATTGTACTTTTTGCACTTGATACTTCATCTTTAAAGAAGTTTGTTAAGTTCTCTTTTGTAAAAAACTCATTCATAAGTAAGTTATGGATTGCATGTTTAAAAGCTTCAAACTTTTTTTCAATAACACCACTTCCATATAAAAATGGCACCTTTTCAAAAAGCATATGAATAGCCAAAGTATTTGTAATAGCACCACTTAAGGCAAACAGTCCAACCATAAAAATAGTATGGTTATCATTTGAATAACCAAATGCCATAATAAGTAAAGTCACTAAATTTGTAATATCACTTCTACTCATAAACGCCTCCTTATTTTATTTTGGGATTTTATCATAATTTACGTAATTTATTTATTACCCTATTCCTCTTAAAAAAAGTAACCACTTAAATAAAACCATGTAACTCATTTGTAATGCATTTATTTTAAAATTTCCAAACTAAGGAGTAAAAATGATAGATGTTCAAAAAGAGATAGCAAAGAAGTTTCCAAATATAAATAAAAACCCAAACTTCTTGAAAAAATCTTTAATTAACATTGCAAAAAAAGTTGTACATGAAAACTCAATAAATGAATTTTTAGAAAAACACTCACACCTAAAAGGTTTTGAGTTTGTTGATGCTGTATTAGACTATTTTAACTTTGACTATACAGTTTCAAGTAATGATTTACAAAACATTCCAAGTACTGGAAAAGTAGTAATTATTGCTAACCACCCACTTGGAGGATTAGATGCACTATCTTTATTAAAACTTGTTGGAACAATTAGAACTGATGTAAAGATTGTTGCAAATGATTTTTTAGTTGGAATTGATGCTTTAAAATCACTTTTCATTCCAATTGATAACTATAAAATGAGACAATCAAAAAAAGATATCCAATCAGTTTACAATGCTTTAAATAATGATGAAGCTGTGATTATATTCCCAGCAGGAGAAGTTAGCCGTGCTAGTGCAAAAGGAGTAAAAGATCCTTCTTGGAACAAAGGTTTTTTAAATTTTGCAATAAATACAAATGCTCCAATTTTACCTATTTTTATTGGTGGCAAAAACTCTAAAACTTTTTATACTATGTCGGTTTTAAATAAGACATTCTCAACACTTCTACTTTCCCATGAGATGTTTAAAAAGAAATCAACAAATATAAATATAAAGATAGGACAGATTATTCCAAATGAGAATATCAAACCAAAAGGTTTAGATAAGAAGTATCTTGTAAATATTTATAAAAAGCATCTATATGCTCTAAAAAAAGGCAAAAAGTCATTCTTTGAAACACAAAAAGCTATTGCTCATCCTCAGAAAAAAGAGGACATTATAAAAGAGCTTAAAAAGTCAAAGCTAATAGGTGAAACAAAAGATGGCAAAAAAATCTACCTTTATGATTATGAAGAGGATTCTGTAGTTTTAAAAGAGTTAGGAAGACTAAGGGAACTATCTTTTAGAAAAGTTGGTGAAGGTATAAACAAAAAAAGAGATACAGATAAGTATGATATTTATTATCAACACATCATTCTTTGGGATGAAAATGACTTAGAGATAGTTGGCTCATATAGAATAGGAAATGGTAAATTTATCAATGAAAACCTTGGGGTAAAAGGTTTTTACTCTAATACTTTGTTTAAATATAACAATAGATTTATTCCATATTTAAAAGACTCAATAGAGCTTGGAAGAAGTTTTGTACAACCAAAATATTGGGGAACAAGAGCCTTAGACTATCTTTGGTATGGAATTGGAGCATATTTAAAAAATCATCCTGAAATAAAATATATGTTTGGTCCAGTATCAATCTCAGGAAATTTCCCGAGTGCAGCAAAAGACTTAATGGTATTTCACTACTCATACTACTATGCAAATGATGAAGAGATGGTTGAAGCAAAAATACCATATCAATACTCTTCTCATAGTTTAGATTTAAGGTCAATCTTTGAATATAAAAGTAGAAAAGAGGACTTTAAAATTTTAAAATCAAGTCTAAATAGTATTGGAGTTGCGGTTCCTACACTATTTAAACAGTACTCAGATATTTGTGAAGAAGGTGGTGTTAAATTTTTAGGATTTAATGTTGACCCTGATTTCTCAGATTGTTTAGATGGTTTTATTTTAGTTGATGTAGAAAAAATCAAAGATAGTGCAAGAAAAAGATATATAGGCTAAGGTCTATATATCTTCTACTTTTGCTTTTATAATAAACTTTGCACCTTCATCATAAATATAATCAATAAAACCAAAAAGCTGAAATCTAACAATAGTATTTATAAGTTTTAATCCTAATGTTTTAGTATGAAGTTCATCAAATTCACCTTCTAAACCTTTACCATTATCTTTTACACTCATAATTAAAGTCTCTTTATCTTTTGTAATCTCTATATCTAACTTTGCCTCTTCATTTTTACAAAATGCATATTTGAAAGAGTTTGTTATTAACTCATTTAAAATCAAACCACAAGGCATAGCTTTTTCTATATTTAATTTTATCTCTTCCATTTTAATTGAAACAGCTACTTTATTGTTCATATCATAAGAGTGAGCTATTGTTGATACTAAATCTTTTACATAGGTTTTAAAAGGTATATCATTTATATTTTCAGATTCATAAAGTTTTCTATGTAAAAGTTCCATTGTAAAAATTCTTTCTTGAATATCTTTTAGAACTTTTCTTGTTTTTTCATCTTGTACATCTTCTTCTTGAAGTTCAATCAAACCAATTGTTAAAGCAAGATTGTTTTTAACTCTATGGTGAATCTCTTTTAAAAGTAACTCTTTTTCTTCTAGTGATCTTGTTATCTCTTTTGTTTTCTCTTCAACTTTTTTATCTAAGGTTTTAATATTATTTTCAAAAAGCTCTAACATAGAATCAAAAGCATGACCTAAGATACCAATATCATCATCACCATTAACCCTACTTCTTATATTTTTTTTACCTTGATTTACCTCTATTGCAGCTCTTGTAATTTTGTCAATATTTTTTAATATCCTTCTAAATAAAAATAGAATCAATAAAAAACTAATTGCAATAGTAAGTAGAGTTTCATTTAGTAAAACAATAATATCTTCACTATTTTTATTTATTATCTCTTCTTTATTTATACTATGGATTAAAATAAAATATCTATTGTTCTTTGCATTAGGACTTAGGTTTATAACCCAAGTTAAAACCTCTTTTCCATCTATTTTATGAGATATTGGTTTTTTTTCATCTGCTTCTAAAAGCTCTTTTAAACTTAAATCTCCTATTGGAAGATTTTTAACATTGGACAAATTACTTAGGGTATATCTACTTTTTCTTATATTTATATCATTTGAATATAAAGGAGTATCATACTCTTTAAACTCTGTATTAAGCCAAAAAAGTGCTGTCTTTGCTTCACTTAAACTTGTTCCAAATACAAGTTTTTCATGGAAATGTTTTTTTAACTCTTTTTCAAAAGGAGAGTGTCCAGGGTTTAAGCTACTATGACTACAAGCAAGAACTATATTGTTTTTATTATCTAAAGGAAAATTATAGTGATAAGTTTTTTGTTTTCTATATGCTTTTGAAGGATTATTTTTTACTCTTACCGTCCATTCTTTATAAGTTTTTGATTCATCAAAGTTTTCTATTTGAAAGGAACAGCCTTTTATATACTCATTTTTACTAAGATATGATAGAAGTTCTTCTTTAGAAAAAGAGTTTAAGAGCTTTTCATTTTGTAAAAACTCATTTGCAATCTTATTTTGAGTAAGCTCTCTTTCAAGGTTTGCTTGCATACCAATAGATTTACCAATAATCATAAATTGGTTTTTTATAATCATCAAAGTTCTAGTAATATGTTCTATTACATCTTTTTCATTTTCACTATGAATTTTAGGAATTGTTAATGCAGTTCTTATTCCATATATAAATATAAGCATAAGAAAAAATGAGAAAATTACCTTTGTAGTAAAGGAGTAGTTTTTTAGTTTAAATATCCTCGCCAACTATTTTTACCCTATAACCTTCTTCATATAAATTCTCAAAAGGATTAAATCCTAGTTTTGTTTTAAGTCTATAAATCAAAGACCTCAGCTTTGATAAGTCATATACATCTTCTCGCCAAATAAAGTTAAAAATAGTATCAAAACTAACTACCTTACCAGCTTCTTTTGTTAATATCTCAAATAGTTTTTTCTCATTTCTTGTTAATTTAAAAACCTCATCATTTACATATAATTCAGAAGTACTTCTATTATATTTAACACTATTTTCTAGATATAAAAAATCATCTTTTATCTGCTTAAAATTTTTTTTATTTTTAAAAAAGAATTGATGTTTATGCATTGCAGTATTTATTGCAACTTTTAGTTCTTCATTTCTACAAGGTTTTATTAAATATGCGTACGGTTCAGACTCCATAGCCTGATTTAAAATATTATCATTGTAGTATGAAGTTAAAAATATTATTGGTATATTAAAATTTTTCCATAAATAGTTTGCAACATCTATTCCTGTTTTTTTAGCATTTAGATTTATATCAATAATTGCTATATCTGGAAAATTGTTTTGAGCATGCAATATTGCGTGGTCAGGAGAAGTAGCAATTCCACTTACATTTAATCCTAACTTCTTTAATTTTAACTCCATTGCCATAGCTAAGATTGGTTCATCTTCAACCACAAGAACATCAAAATTTCTATTTGCTAATAAATTACTTGACACTTTTAAGCCTTTCTAATACTTATTATGATAATTAGACTCAGTATTGTATTGAAAAATTAATTAAATCTTACTTTTACAAATGATTTTGATAGCAATTATCAAAATATCATTTTTACATCATTTTTAATCAATACAATACGTTTACTAATTTTTTACACAAGGATTAAAATGAATATAAAAAGAAAAAGTTTACTTTCATTAGTAGCAATTACAACATTGAGTAATCTATATGCAAATGAGTCAAACCTTGGGGACATCACTGTAACTAGTGCTAGTGGATTTGAACAAAAGCTTGTAACAGCTCCTGCAAGTATCTCTGTAATCTCACAAGAAGATTTACATAAGAAACCATACACTAATCTTTTAGATGCAATGAAAGATATCGAAGGTGTTGACATTGGAGAAACAAGAGATAAATCAGGTCAAGGAAGTATTAGTATTAGAGGAATGGGTGGAGACTACACTTTAATATTAATTGATGGTAAAAAACAAAATAATAATGGAGATATCTACCCAAATAACTTTGGTGGTTTCCAAAATGCAAATTTACCACCACTAGAAGCTATTGAAAGAATTGAAGTGGTAAGAGGACCAATGAGTACACTTTATGGTGCTGATGCAATGGGTGGTGTTGTTAATATTATTACAAAAAAAGTTACTGACAAATGGGTTGGTTCTTTCACACAAAGTCAAACATTACAAAGTGATAGTCAATTTGGAAATGATAAAACAACTGATTTCTCTATAATGGGACCATTAATCAAAGACAAATTAGGTCTTAGTTTAAGAGGTAGTTATTACGATAAAGAAGAGTCTAATCCAGAAACAAGTTCAGGGTCTACTTTTGGTGGTGCTGGAAAAACTATGGATAACCAAAATTGGTCACTTGGGACTGGTTTAGTTTTTACACCAAATGATAAACATACTATTAGACTTGATTATGACATTATGAGACAAAAATATGATAATAGTGAGGGTCAAGTAGGAACTATTGATACTTATGAAACTTTATATAACGACCAAAGAGTTGGGTATGACGAGATTCAAAGAATGGAAAGAGAACAGTATGCTCTAACTTATGAAGCATTTTGGGATATTGGTAAAAGTACAGTAGGAATTCATCATATTAAATCTGAAAATCTTGGTAGAAGTCTTCCTCTAAATGCTTCAGAAAGAAGATATATTGAAGACAATAAAGGAGGATGGGCAGACTTAGATGCAGCATTAGCTGATCCTGTTTTTGCAAGCTTCATGCCAAGACCAGAAAGAACATTAAAATCTGAAACAACAACTTATGATGCAAAACTTGAAATGCCTTTTGACAATCACTTTGTTGTAGTTGGAGCACAATATGTTCAAGCAGAAGTTGAAGATGGAGTATTTGGAATGACAAGCTCTTCTACAACTGATTCAGGAGTAATTAGTTCATATGATCAATGGGCGTTATTTGCAGAAGATAGTTGGTCAATTCTTAACGATTTAACTCTTACTACTGGAATTAGATATGACGACCATGAAACATTTGGAAGCCATGTTAGTCCAAGGGCATATTTAGTATATAACCCTCTTCCAAGATGGACATTCAAAGGTGGAGTTGCGACAGGATATAAAACGCCTAAGACTACTGACCTTTATGAAGGTGTTACTGGGTTTGGAGGACAAGGTACTAGACCTTGGTTTGGAAACCCTGATTTAAAACCTGAAGAAAGTATCAATACAGAAATTGCAGCGTACTTTGAGCATGAAAGAGGTCATAACTTTAATATTACATTCTTTAAAAATGATTTCAAAGATAAAATTGAAAGAAGTACAGAAGAAGTAGATGTTCCAGCTGAATGGAGTGGTTTTAGAGTAGTTTCAGGTCAAATGCAAAATATCGATAATGCAGAGATTAAAGGTATTGAAATTGCTGGTAAATATCAACTTTTAGATAATTTAGCAATTAAAGCAAACTATACTTATACTGATTCAGAAAGAGAAGATACTGGGGATCCACTAACATCAAGTGCAAAACATCTTTATAGCTTAACTTTAGATTGGCAAACAACGCCTAAATGGAATAACTACTTAACTATGTCTGGAGAAAAAGATAGATGGAGAGGTGGTGCTGGTTCAAGAGGATTTAGTCCTGTAAATGAAGAAGATTTTGATTACTATAAAGATTACCATGTACTTGATTTAGGAACTTCTTATAAGGTTTCAAAAGACGTTACTTTTAATGCAAGAATTAATAACTTGCTTGACAAAGATTTTACCGAAACTGTTAGCTATGAAGATTCAACATCTGGTCTTCAAGAAGAAACTTATTCTTATAACCTTGCTCAAAAAAGAAGAGAGCTTTGGTTAAGTCTAAATATTAAATTCTAAAACAAATTTTTAATGCTCAAGTCTTTTGCGAATTTTTGACTTGGGCATTAATACTATCATTAAAATAATGGAATCAAAATGAATATACTTAGATTAATAACTGCATGTGCTGGGGGATTTTTATTAGCCTCCTTGCTTACTGTGACTTTAAGCCTTACACTACCTTTTTCAAATAAAATTGAAGCAATCTCTTTTGCAACAATGATTTCCTTTCTTGTTTGGTTAGGATTTATTATCTACTCATATAGCAATATCAAATTAAAAAGTTTAATTATACAACTTAGCCTAATTAGTGCAAATCTTTATTTAATAAATATTTGTCTTGCTGGAATAAAAGGATAGCCATGAAAGAGAACTTTAATGAAACAATGAGATGGCTTCATACTTACAGTGGTTTAATTGTAGGTTGGCTTTTATTTGCTATTTTTGTAACAGGAACAAGTGCATACTATAAAAATGAAATCACATTATGGATGCAACCAGAGTTTCACAAATCAAAACAAAGTGATAAGACTTTAGATATTGCAATTAACAAAGCGATAGAAAAGATTGAAAGAAATGATAAAGTAAGTATAACTCTACCAAATAGTAGAAGTAACTTATTAGCAGTAAGAGTTGAAAACTCAGACAAAAAAGAACAAACAAACAAAAGAAAAAGAAGAGTTCCACCTACTTATTATGATGCAAGTAGTGGTGAAAAAATAGAAGAGACTACTAAAACAGCAGGTGGTAATTTTTTATATAGATTCCACTTTGAACTTTATGAAGTTCCTAGAAGTGTAGGTAGATGGATTGTAGCCATTGCAACTATGTCAATGTTTGTTGCAATTATCACAGGAATCCTAATTCATAAAAGAATCTTCAAAGATATCTTTACATTTAGACCTAAAAACAATACAAGAGGTTGGATGGATGCTCATATTCTTCCTGCTGTTGCTGCTTTACCATTTTTGATTATGATTACTTACTCAGGATTGATTCTTTTAACTGGAACAATAATGCCATGGGGAATAAAAGCATACTTTGGAGACAACTACAGAGCTTATAAACAAGAATACATCAAACTTTATAGTGTAGATAATAAAGAGATTGAAACTAAAAGAGTTATTCTTCAAAACAAGGAAGTGGAAAATAAAGTAAATATCTATAGTGCTATAAACTCTAACGCACTAAGACAAGCTAAGAACACAAATAATAGCGCTAAAAGACTTGCTTTAACAAATGCAAATAGACAGCTTCATAAGTATGAATATATAGAGACTAAAAATATTATTACAAAAGAGACTTTAAACTCAATCATAAAAAAAGCTAATGAAATCTGGCCTAATAATATTGGCTCTTTTACAATTATAAAAGAGAAAAATAAAAACCCTATTGTTGAAGTTAGCCCAAGGGTTGCAACAACACTATTTAACTACAAGATGCAAAGAGAAGTAGCTACTTATGATGCTAAGAGTTTGACTTTACTTGATAGTTCTATCTTACCCTCTTTAGAAAGTAATGTTCTAAATACAAGTACTGCATTAAGAGCTTTACATGAAGCAAAATTTGCAGATTCTACACTTAGATTTGTTTTCTTTGTTTCTGGAATATTAGGAGTTGTTCTTGTTGGAACTGGTCTTATATTATGGACACAAAAAAGAAAAAAGAAAAATGCTATTAAAAAAAGTTTTGGCTTTTGGCTTGTTGAGAAATTGAACCTTGGAACTATAGTTGGAATAATGCTTGGTCTTGCTGTTTATTTTATAGCAAATAGAGTTATGTCTATTGATGAAGTAAATAGAAGAGACCTAGAAATAAATGCCTTCTTCTTAGCTTGGCTTTTCTCTTATATTTATGCTTTTTTAAGAGATACAAGCAAAGCTTGGAAAGAACAGCTTTTATTAACTGCTGTTTTATTTTTATCTTTACCAGTTATAAATGCAATCACAGTTTTAGACTCCTTTCTAGAAATTTTCACTAGAGATTCTATCTTTATATATTTTGATATTTTCTTTATCTTTATGGCTTTAGTTTGTCTATTAATAAGATTTATTTTAATTAGAAAAGAAAGGAGAACGGCATAATGTTTCTTGCTTCATTTTTAACTTATCTTGGAATGTTACTGTTCTCTTTTTCTTTAGAAAAGCATTATAAACAAGTAATAAAAAAAGCAGTAAATAAAAACACAAAACTTTTCATGAAAATACTAGGCTGTATCTTTTTGATTATCTCTTTTATTGTTTTTATTAAAACAATTGGTATTTCACTAGGAATAACTTATTTTATAGGTTTATTAACTATTGTTGCAATTTTTATTGCCTTTATGTACACATATAAACCTTATCTAATCATCAAAATATCTGTTTTACTTTTTGTTTTAACATTGATATTAAATTTTTTATAAAAGGAAAAAAAATGAAACTTTCAAAACTATTACTAGCAGGGGCAATAACAACTTCAACTGTTTTTGCCCATGGACTTTGGCTTAACTCATTTGAGGCATCATCTCATGGAGCTAAACTTGTAACAGTAGGATTAGGAACAGGACATAATCCAACAATTGAAGACTCTATTTCAGATAGAGTGGAACTAAAATCTTTTGATTTAATTACACCTTCTGGAAAAGCAATTGCTTTAAAAAAACCACAAAGAGGTTTAGAAGAGATTTATAATAAAGATAATCTAAATATAGTAGATAGTAACCTTGCTATGCAAAAAATATCTTTCAAAAAAGAGTCAAAAGAAGGTACATACAGTGCTAGTTTAGCTACTAAAACAAAAACACTAATTAGATATCTTGATAAAAATGACAATAAAAGATTTACTACAAAATCAAAAGATAAAATTAGAAATCTAAAAGAGGTATTAGAAACAATTCAAAATACAACATATGCTAAAACATATTTTGTAAATAAATCTTGGTCTGAACCAAAAGCAGTGGGACATGAGTTAGAACTAATTCCTACAAATGATATTTCTAAACTTCATATTGGAGATACTATAACTTTTGATGTTTTATATAAAGGTAAAGCTTTAGAAAGTGGATATGTTACTGCTAAAAGTGCCTTAGCAAAAAATGATAATGCCCTATTTGCAAATGTTAGAAAAGGGAAAGCAAAGTTTGTATTAACTAACTTTGGTCAGTGGATGTTTACTGTTAAAAATAAAAAAGAAGTTGAGGGAATCACGGTTTCTGATACAGCAAGTGCAACAATAAATATAAAGTAGGATTTCTCCTACTTTATTAATCTTCTTTTTGCTCTTTTATAAAATTAACTCTACACTCTTTTGTTTCATCAACAAGTGCACGTGCAACAACATCATCTTCAACAATAATATGCTCTAAGTGTAAAGACTCTAACTCTTGCTTTTCACTAAATCTAGTTACTTTAACAATTGTTTTTGTGTTGTGAGTTAAATCATCAATAACTTCACAAATAAGATGCAACTTCTCTGGGTTATCAATAGCTACAATAACCGCACAAGCATCTTTAATATTTACAGACTCTAAGATATGTTTATGAGCTGCATTTCCAAAGATGATAGGTTCATTATCTTTATATCCCATCTCAAAGTATTTTAGGTTATGCTCAATAATTACATAATTATGTCCATCTTCTCTTAGATTGTGAGCAATCTCTTGACCTAAGTGTCCGAAACCTAATACAACAATATGACCTTTTGTATCTTTATCTACATTGTGTGTTTCTGGAAGTTTTAACGTATCTTCTGTTAAAAGTTTCGCTGCAATTGATGACATATTTTTTAAGATAATTGGAGTTAAAATCATCGAGATAACAATAGTAACTATAAGTATCTGTGAGTATGTTGGATCAATTAAACTTCTACTTCTAGCAAGCTCTAAAATAGCCAATGAGAACTCACCAATTTGAACTAAAGATAAAGCTGTTTTAAAAGCAACTCTTTTTGTATCATCAATTCTTACAAGTAAGTAGATAATTAAATATTTTAAAGATACTAAAATAGGTAATAAAATTAAAATAATTACAATATTGTCTGCAATTATTTGAAAGTTGATTTGCATACCAACAGTAATAAAGAAAACACCTAATAATAAGTTTCTAAATGGAGTAAGGTCAGCCTCAACTTGATGTTTAAACTTAGTCTCACTAATCATCATACCTGCAACAAATGCTCCTAAAGAGTAAGTAAACCCAAAGTAGTGAGCTAAATATGAAGCTCCAATTGCTACAAGTAAAACAGAACCTACAAATAGTTCATCAGATTTTGATTTTGAAACGTGTTCAAAAAATGGTTCTAATAAAAACTTACCACTTATATATAATAGTGCAAGTAAAATACCAGCTGCAACAACTGTCTCAAATACTAAAGATGTGATACTTTTATCATCACCTGCAGCAAACAATGAAATCATAAGTAAGATTGGAATAACTGCAATATCTTGCATAATTAAAATTCCAAGAACTCTTTGTCCATGTCTTTTCTTAATTTCATTATTTTCATTATATGTTTTTAAAACAATTGCCGTAGAAGATAGAGATAAAGCAGCACCTATAATAAGTGATGTTCTAAAATCAAAACCAAAAATCAACATACAAATAGATATAACAAATGCTGTTGTAACTACTATTTGTAAGGTTCCAGTAAAGAATACCTCTTTTCTCATTCTTTTTAGATGTTCTAAAGAGAACTCTAAACCAATTGTAAACATTAAAAATACAACACCAAACTCTGCAATCTCTTTTAAGTCATGATTATTCACAGCCGCATGTAAATTAAAGACATATGCAATGATTGTACCTGTTAAAATATAACCAATAATTGTTGGTAAATGGAATCTTTTTAAAATAAGATTAACTACTATTGCAATCAATAGTGTCCAAACGATAATTCCTAACATCTCTTCCTTCTTTTATAAATAATGCATTTGCTTGTATCCTTCAAGCCTTTTTTTATAAGCTGAATTAAGCATAGCATTTTTGTTATCAAGAAAATCAATAGCTAAACACTCTTGATTTCCTCTACCTATTCTTCCTAAATATTGAATCAATCTTCCATAATAAGAAATCGGTGTAGCAAATATAATCGTATTTAAATGAGGGAAATCAATCCCTTCACCAAAATATGAAGTCGTTGCTAAAATTAGACTTTTAGACTCAACAAGTTTAATCTTTTCACTCTGCTCTTTTTTACTCATACTTCCATGAATAGAAACATAATCTATTTGTTCATTTTTAAGCAGTTTTTCTAAAGCATTAATATGTTCAATTCTATCTGTTAAGATTAAAATCTTTCTGTCTTGATGAAGCTTTATTTGCTCGATAATTAGCCCATTTCTTGTTTCATCTACACATAATTCATTAATCAATGTAGCATAATTATCTGCTTCACTTATAAAGTCTGTTCGTATTATCTCTAATTTATTATTAAAAGTTTTTTTCTTTTTATATTCATAGGAGATATCACCAAGCTGTTGGAATAAAATCGGGTCTAATCCATCTTTTCTTTTAGGTGTTGCACTAAGACCTAAAATATACTTTCCATAGAACTGTTTAACTATCTGCTCAAAGGTAACAGCGGGGATATGGTGACATTCATCTACTATCACAAAAGAGTAGTTATTTATAATCTCAGGAGAGTTTTTAAGACTTTGCATAGTTGCAACATCAATTTTTCCATTTAATTTATTTTTACTCTTTCCTAAAAAGCCAATATCCGCTCTTTTATAATCAAAATACTCAACAAATCTATCTCGCCACTGATCAAGAAGCATATTTTTATTTACTATAATCAAAGTAGAACAAGCTCTTTGTTCAAACATTTTTGCACCAAGTAATGTTTTACCAAAACCAGGAGGAGCTACACAAATAGAGAACCTTTTTTTAAGCATTCTATCTATAGCTTCTTGCTGTTCAGTTCTTAGTTCAAATAAAACCTTTTTTGTTTCTATCTCTTCACAATATGTTTTATCATCAATTTTAAAATCAACTTTATTTACATCTAAATATTTTGAGATTTGATAAATAAGTCCCCTTGGAAGTTTTAAGTAGTTTTCATCTTCTTCAAAGTTTTTTATTACCCTTGGAGTATTATAAAGTGGTTTTCTAAGACTCAACAGCACTTTTACTTGTGGGTTATCAAAAGATGCGAAGGCTTTTAGTTTATTTATAAAACTTCTTGATAAATTTTGTGTTGGAACATATAAATAGTCATATAACTTAATCTCTAGTTTAAATAAAGGAAACTCTATATCATCAAACATTAAATCAGTTTTATCAATCTTTTCAAAATCATTATATTTTAAAACTGTTTTTTCAGATACTTTAGAGATATTTTGTAAAAGTTTCCATTGGTCTTTATATACTTCTTTAGAATTTGGCTCAAAAAATACTGTTTTATTTGAGTCTCTAAATTTTAAATGAAGTGGTAACTCTATTGGTTCATCAAAACTTCCATTTGTTACAAACTCTTTTGTGGGAAAAATCTTTGCAGAGATATTTGATTTTTTTAAAATATATTGAGCAAAAGTTTTAGCAGACTTTGTTTCTAACTCTTTTTCAAAAAATACCCATACTAAAATTGAGTTATAAGAGCTGTATTCAAAAAGTGCTTCAATATCTATACTTGCAAAGGTTTTTAATATCTTAGAGATATCTTTTTCTAAAACCTCTAAAACTATATATTTACTTTTGTTTGTTTGATTTATTAAGTATGAAGCTAGCTGAACTTTTCCTCTTAAGTGAAGTTCAACTTCATTGTTTGTTAGAGGTAAGTAGTCACTTCCTCTAAATGTTTGAGTTAAGGGATAAAAGGCTTGTTTAGAGCCATCTTTACTAGTCCATTTTTTTGCAAAAATATCTGTTCTAGCAAAAAATAGAGATTTAAAAAGTTCTATCTTTTCATCTTTTGATAGACTCTTTTTTTCTTTTTGATTTACTATAGCTTCAAGAGTTTCAATCTCTTTTTCTATAGTAGTTTTTTGTTCATAAAGTTCTTTTAATCTTTCTTCTATTTTTTTATGATTCATGCTCAATCTGGTGAGACGGTGTGATAATGATATTATTTAGTTTATTTTCTATTTCATCATATCTACTTTTCAGTTTAGAACCTTTTCTAACACCTTGACCTTCAAATTTTCCATCTTCTTCAATACTAAGTTCATTGTATTTCATATTTCCAATGACTTTACCAGTTGAAAGAATTTGTACTTCATTACAATCAATTTTACCATCTAAAAGTCCACTAACTATTAAGTTATTAGCTTTTATATCACCTATTACTTCACCTGTTTTACCAATTGAAATAACATCGGCTTCTAATATAACACCTTCAAATTTTCCATCAATATGAACTGTACCCTCAGTAGTAATTCCACCGATTATACAAGTCCCGTGGGCAATTACTGTAGCACCATTTTGTGTTGTTCGCTTATTAGCCTTACCAAAGATTCCCACTTAACTCTCCTTTGTTTAGTAAAGATTTTATCATAATTTTTAAAATTCCATGTTATAAAGTCTTTTGGATTTAATATTTTTCCACCATATCTTACTTCATAGTGTAAATGTGCAGCACTACTTCGTCCACTATTTCCACTTAAACCAATAACTTGACCTTTTCTAATTACATCACCAAGCTTTACTTCTGTTTTATTTAAGTGTGCATAAATAGTCATAAAACCAAAACTATGTTGTAGTTTTACAACTCTACCAAAGTCTCCTCTGTCCCTTGACCTTACATAAACAACAACACCATTTGCAGTTGCTTTAACTGGTGTTCTCATTCTTGCTCTTAAATCAATACCCCTATGAAACTTTTTTCTTTTTGTAATTGGGTGTATTCTATAACCATATTGAGAAGTTACCCTTGTATTTTTTAATGGACTACCATTGGGTATAGTTAAAAGTGTGAAATACTTTGTGTTATCACTAATTGAGTCTAAAGTCTCTTTAGTAAGCTGTTCTATTTTTTCATCTTTAAGACCAATCATTGACTCTATTTCATCAAGTTTTGAACTTAAAGCATCAATATCTTCTACTTTACTTTTAATTTGTAATGAATAGAACTTATTTTGAGCCTGTAGCTTTTGTTCTTTTTCATTTAGAGCTGTAATCTCTTTCTCTTTTTTATCTATTTCTACTTCTTTTTTCGCAAGTTCTCTTTGTTTTTGCTCTTTTAAAGTCTCCATTTTATCACTTAAATTGTTGATAAACCAAGAACCTCCACCAATAACAAGCAAAACAAAAAGAACAATAAAGACAATAAGTTTTTTTGCAATTTGATGTACATTAAAGGCTTTTGTTCCATGTACATCAGAAACAGTAATAATTAATCTATTCTTCATTTAATCTCATATTTTCTAAAAATTTTTCTACAACTAAAAAAGAACCAAAAACTAAATACTCTTCATCTGGTTCTATATTTTCTAAAGAAGTTACCATTATATTTAAATTATGGCAAATTTCCAATAAATTATTTTTATCTACGATTCTTTTGTCATCTAAGTCGATTATTGTTATCTTTGTAACAATAGGTTTTAAAATAGTTAAAACCTCTTTATAATCTTTGTCTGCATAAGAATTATATATTAAATGTACTTTTTTATTATTGAATTCTTTGGCTAAAAATGTAGCTGCTAGGGGATTATGACCCACATCTATAGTTATATTTTTTTTAATTTTTTCACATCTTCCTGATAGTTTTACTTCATTAAAAATATCAAGGTCAATATCTATATTTAACTCTTTTAATGCTTCTATTACTAAATGTAAATTAAGCTTTAAATATGAAGCAAATCTTTCATCTAAGCTATACTTATCAAACTCTTTAACAATTTGTATAACTATATCTCGTCCAAACTCATCTTTTAGTTCATCTTTAACTTTTAAAGCAGTTTCATAAACTTTGTTTGAAGTTTGGTAACCAATTAGCATTTTAGTATCCACTGAACGCATTTTAGTTCTTGCAATTTCTTCTATTGTGTTACCTAAAAAGCTTTGGTGGTCAAGTCCAATTGTAGTAATAAGAGATAAGTCATTTTTTGCAATATTTGTTGCATCAAACTCACCACCAAGTCCTGCTTCTAAAACTAGATAATCAAAACTTGAACTTAAAACAAAGGCTAAAAGAGTTGTGTATTCAAAATAAGTTAGTTTTTCTAAAAGATTTAAAGGCAATATCTCTTGAAGTTTTGAACTAGCCATTTGTAGTTCTATATCACTACTATCTCTTCCATTTATCCATATTCTTTCATTGAATTTCATAATATGAGGAGAAGAGTAATGTAAGGTTCTAAAGCCTTTTTTATGTAAGTAATGAGATAAAAATCTTCCCGTACTTCCTTTTCCATTTGTTCCAACAATATGAATAATAAAAGGAAGCTCAAGGTGCTCTGAAAGTATTTTCCAAGAGTTTTGTACTATAGAGAAGTCTATCTTCTCATAGTACATTGTTTTGTGCTGTAATACTTCTTCTAAAGAAGCTTTCTTAAAATCAATAAGCATCTACTTCTTTTTTTCAAAAGATTGCACTGCTAATTTAGAAATAACCTCTTCTAAAGCTTTATTAGCTGCATTTCTAATAGCTTCAAATCTTTTTGAGTCTGTAATAGTTGCACCTTTGTTAATAGAGAATTCATAATCTCCACTAACTGCAAAAGATTTTTTTCTTCCATCTTTTTCATATGCAACTGTAATTTTTACAATAGCTCTATAAAGGTTATTATAACCATCTTCATCATCTTGCAGTTCTTGCATTGATACTGAGTTTAGTTTTACATCTAAAATCGTATCAGCTAAGTTTTTATCAAATACAAGTTTTGAATCTAGTCTATGTACTATTAGCTCATGCATTGCATCTTTGATAATTACTGCATTTCTTGGGTCTTCTAAGTTAATAATTAAATTAACATAGATAGTACCATCTAATTGTCTTTTTGCATAGTGACTTGATGGTTTGTAACCACAAGCTGTAAATACAAAAACTATTAATAATACTAATAGACTATTTTTCATCTTATCCCTTAACAACTAAGTTAACTAATTTATTTGGTACAACAATCTCTTTGATTAACTCTTTACCATCAATCCATTTTGCTGCAATCTCTTTTGCTGCAGCTAAAATCTCTTCTTTTGAAGCACTTGGAGCTACTTCTACTTCTGCTCTTTTTTTACCATTAATAGTAACAGCTAAAACAATTGAATCTAAAGTAAATACTTCTTCTTTAACTTCAATTTTTGAAGAGAAGTTCTTTTTAGCAAATAGTTTATCTGCTAAGTCCCAACAAGCATGAGGAATAATTGGCTCTAAAATGTTTGTTAAGATATAGTAACCTTCTGCCCATACAAGTTCATTGTTTTGTGCTTGAAGTGCATTCATTGCTTCCATAGATGCAGCAATTAAAGTATTAAATGTATATGTTTTATTGAATACATCATCAGCTTTTTGAACTGCTTCATATACTTTTCTTCTAGCTTCTTTTTCTTCTTTTGATAAAGAAGAGTGGTCTATGTTTTCAAAGTTTGCAACTGCATCTTCTGTAACATTTACTGATCTTTCATAGAACTTTTTAATAAATTTAAATGAACCTTCTACTGCTGAATCATTCCACTCTAACTCTTTTGTTGGAGGTGCAGCAAATAGAATAAACATTCTAGCTGTATCAGCTCCATACTTTTCTACAATAGAATCAGGGTCTACTACATTTCCTTTTGATTTAGACATTTTAGCACCATCTTTAAGTACCATACCTTGAGTAAGTAGGTTTTTAAATGGCTCTTTTGAGTTTGTATATCCTAAATCATTTAATACTTTAGTAAAGAATCTTGCGTAAAGTAAGTGTAAGATAGCGTGCTCAATACCACCAATGTATTGGTCAACATCCATCCAATAATCACTATCTTTTTTAGAGATTCCTTCTTTTTCCCATTTTGCGTTGTTTGTAGCATATCTTAAGAAATACCAAGAAGACTGAACAAAAGTATCTAAAGTATCTGTTTCTCTAACTGCTGGTTTACCACAGCAAGGACAAGTAGTATGCTTCCAAGTAGGATGAGTATCAAGTGGGTTACCCTCACCTGTAATTTCTACATCTTCTGGAAGTGCAACAGGAAGATTTTCTTGTTTTTCAGGAACTAAACCACAATCATCACAGTGAATAAATGGAATTGGTGCGCCCCAATATCTTTGTCTAGAAACTCCCCAATCTCTTAGTTTGAAATTGATTTGTTTTTTACCAAGAGAGTTTTGCTCGAAGTGATAAATTATAGCTTTTTTAGCTTTGTTGTTTTTAAGTCCAGTAAAGCTTTCTGAATCGATTAATTCACCTTCATCTGTATAAGCTTCTGTTTGGTTAGATAAGATTCCATCTTTCCCAACAATAACTTGTTTGATTGGTAAATCATATTGTCTAGCAAACTCAAAGTCTCTTTGGTCATGAGCTGGAACTGCCATAACAGCCCCACCACCATAAGAAGCAAGTACGAAGTTAGCAACCCATACAGGAATAGACTCACCAGTAAGTGGATGAATAACATCAATCTCTAAAGAAACACCTTCTTTAGGCATAGTTGCTCTATCTCTTTCACTTACTTTTTGCATAGCTTTAATTGCATTGATTTTACTATCAGGAAGAAGTTTATTATCAACGATATATTTTACAATTGGATGCTCTGGTGCTAAAGCTGAATAAGAGATTCCATAAATTGTATCTGGTCTAGTAGTAAATACTTGATAAGATGAGAATTGGTTATCTAATTTATATTTTGCTTGTTTTGATAAAAGAAGATTAAACTCTAAACCTTCACTTCTACCAATCCAGTTCTCTTGCATAGTTAAAACTTGTGATGGCCATTGACCTTCAAGTGTTTTTAAATCGTCAAGTAACTCTTGAGCATATTTAGTAATTCCTAAATAATATCCTGGCATTTCTTTTTGAACTACAGTTGTTCCACATCTCCAACAGCATCCCTCTTCTAACTGCTCATTTGCTAATACAGTTAAATCATGTGGACACCAGTTAACAGTTGTAGATTTTCTATAAAGAAGTCCTTCTTCAAACATCTTGATAATGAACTCTTGTTCCCACTTTGTGTATAGTTCATCAGAAGTAGCGAACTCTCTTTCTTCAGAAAAAGAAAGACCTAAAGCTCTTAATTCGTCTCTCATATAATCGATGTTTTCATAAGTCCATTTTTTAGGGTGAAGCTTATGTTTGATAGCTGCATTTTCCGCTGGCATACCAAAACTATCCCATCCAATTGGATGTAAAACATTAAAGTCTGCTTTTCTAAAGAATCTTGCGATTGCATCACCTAAACAGTAGTTTCTAACGTGTCCCATGTGGATTCTACCACTTGGATATGGGAACATACTTAAAATATATTTTTTATCTTTTTTATAATCATCACTTGGCTCAAAAGATTTATTTTCAACCCAGTAATTTTGCCACTTACTTTCAATACTCTTTGGACTATATTCCATTAATAATCTTCCTTATCTTGACTTTTTGCACTCTCAATTAAAGCTAAAGCTATTGAGAAAAGATTTGCTACAACAGCTCCGATTGCTAAGGCTATTGCCATTGATTCATCACCCACAAAAGTTAATACCATGAACGCTGGAATAAGGTGTAAATCAGCAACTAAAGAACTTGCTAATAACTCTGCTGCTAAAAGGTTTTTAACACCTATTTTTAAAATTGTTGAGATAACATTAACACCTGCTGCTAAAAATAGCGCCACTGCATTTGGCTCGTAGAGGAAGCCTGCTGTTGTTGTTAATGACATTAGTGAAAAGAATATATAGGTTACTTTACCCCAATCCATGAATTATCCTTTTATAGATTTTTACTTTTAAAATCTAAGCAAATATAATATCTAAAAAAGGATAAAAAATGGCTTTCTAGCTATTTTTTAGCTTACTGTACTTGAAACCTTGAAACATTTTAAAAATCAGATATATGATGATTAGTTTAATTGTAAATTGAACAATTGTATAAATCCCAAAGCCATTGAATTCAAACTCAAAAGGATTGATGATATTGTGAAATAATAGATTAAAAGTCATATCTTTTGTGATATAAAAATATAAACCTAAAAGTCCATACATGATAAGAAAATAGAACTGATTTCTATGCATATTTACAATACTGTAAACAAAGTGCCAAATAAAAAATGTCACGAATATTGCTATTAAAAACTCTTTGAATACTCCATCTTGAATATCAATAACATATGTTCTAGCAATACTTAAATTATAGTATTCAATAATAGATGAGATGATTTCAAAAACAAAAATCCATGTTAAAGTTAAGAACCAATCTTTTCCATCGTTTGATGTGATTCTATTAAAATAATATAACAAACCCTTTTGAGGTGCACTCATTGTGTTTTCCATGTTTTTCTCCATAAAGGTTTAAATAATAATTTTATATTAAAAAGAATTAAACATATATTATTAATAAACCTTTTTGTTAGGAGTTTATTTCCGTCTTGTGTTTTGACGGATTGAAACTATAAGTTGGTAGATTAAATAGGCGATTGTTACTTTATAAACTAGTGTTAAAAATGTAAGTTCTGAAAACTCTGTCATAATAGAAAATGGGTTTATATTATTTGATAAGCAGTTTAAATTAAAATCAGCTGTAGCAAGTCCATACATAAGATATAGTGTAGTTAGAAAGAAACACATAAGTCCAGTATGAATAGGTTTATTATCTATATAATTTTTTAAAACTATTCCCACTATAAAACTTACAATCATAAATAAAACTACAAGTGATATTGAAAAAAAAGCATTCTTAATATCTAACTGTACAATAAATGTATACTCAAAAGAAATAAAAAGAATCCAAAACAATGAGAGTAACCAATTTTGTGAATGATTTGATGATAATCCATGAAATAAAAATACTAGATATTCAAAAAAGTTTTTTCCTTTTTCTATATCTTTTTTTAGTTCTTTTTCTCTTTTTTTCATTTCAATAGCATAAAAATGATTAGACTCAATTATATTATCCGATTCATCTAACTTACTTTTAATTAATCTTGCAGTTTTTCTATCCTTAACTATGGATGAGTCAATTTCTTTTTCATTTACATCTTTTATTTCTGAAAAATCCACACTACTTAAAAAATTAGTATTTGAAAAATTTATTGATTCAAACTTTGCTTTACTAAAATTAACACTTCCATTGAATGTTGTATTTTGAAAACTATTGTGATTAGAAATTTCAATTTTAAAAAAATTACAATTATTATTAAAAATAGAGTCTTTTAAGTTAATAATGTTTACTTTCATATTCTCAAAGCTTGTATTGGCATTAAAGTTTGATTGTTGAATTACTAGTTTTTTCAAGTTTTTTGAACTAATTATTGCATCAGAGTTAAAAGTAGACATACCGATAAATATGGAATCTGTATTCTCAGCTAGTTGACAATAAAAGCTCCTTTCAAATGTTGAGTTAACTATTTCCAATTTATTGATTTTTATTCCTTTAACATTAGGAAGACAAAAAAAATCATTAAACTGACATTCAATAATTTTTATTTTATTGTATCTTATTCCATGATTTTCTTTTAAAACATCATTAAAAATTTGTTTTTCAAATTTACAACTTGTTGCTTGTAAGTTATTAATTCTACAATTTTGAAACAATTCATTATTAAAAACTTTATTATTTAATATAACTTTATTCTTAAATTCACAGTCAAAAAATAAGCTCTTGTTTTTAAAAGTTTTGTAGTTTAAAATGTTTACATTACTTCCAAATATACAAAAATCAAAGTGAACTATTGCATCCTGTAACATATCTAAATTATCATTCTCAAAATAACAATTATAAAAGGAGACTAACTTTAATTTTCTTAATAAGAAGAAAACTTTTTCATCAGTAGTTTTTGAAAATTCTTTAATATTTTTTATATCAATTTTTTTACTTTTAAATAAGCTTAAAAAATATTCATTTTTCATCTTATCAGATTCAAAACTATTAAATGTTTTTTTAATACCATCTAATATATCAATTCTAAAATCTTTAATATAAGTATTAATCTCATCTCTAGTTGGATTTAAACTTTTTTGTATTTTAGTAATTCCTGTAATAGCCTGACCAAGACAAAAGGTATTATCCTCTATTTTGTTTTCGTCAATACAAATAGAAAACCAGTTGTTTATTTGTTCTTTATAATCACTATTAAACTCTGTATTTAGTTCATTTAATAAAGTATCTAATAACTCTTTTTCTGAAAATTGATTAAATATCTGATTAAAAAATTCATGTACTTCATTCTTATCATTTAAATTAATTAGTTTGTCTTCAGCCATTTTATTCCTAAAATAAATTATTGGATTTATTATATTGTAATTGCCCTTTGGAGTCTTTTATTACTTTTTTTATAAAAAGTAAAACAAAAAAGCATGAGCAGGATGAAAATTACGCTATAAAAATTTCAAAAATATTAAAATCAAAAAACTCGACTTCGTCTCAAACAGTTTTGATTTATTAACATATTTTTTTATTTTTACTTAACGCTATATTCAAATGCTCATATTTTGATGATTTCGGCTTTTCTATTTTCCCAAAATCTTGAGAGATAGCTTATAAATTGGAATTTTTAAAATTAGTCAATGAAGAATGAAAAAATTATGAAGGAGTTTACTGTAGTAAATGACTGAGTGATTTTTTTGTTATGAAGCAGAATAATTTATGAAAAGGACTGTTTAGAAGCTATCGCTCCTAAACTGTTCCCTTCTCATACATCGCACGTAGTTTCTCTTTTTCTTTCTGTCTTTTCACTTTCTCAGCCTCTTTAGCTCTAAAACTCTCAATAGAGAATCTAAGCTGTACTAAGAATGAAGCAGCAATAAAGATAGATGAATAAGTACCAACGATAATACCTACAAGTAATGTAAAGGCAAATCCATTAATAATCTCTCCACCAAAGAAATATAAAGTTGCAACAACAAAGAATGTTGTCAGTGAAGTAAGAGTTGTTCTTGATAATGTTCTTGATACAGAACTATTAACTACACTATTAAGAACTGACTCTTTAGATGTTTGCACACCTTCTCTAATCCTATCAAATACAATAATTGTATCGTTTAGAGAATACCCAAGTATCGTAAGAATTGCAGCTAAGATATCAAGGTTAACTTCTACACCCACAAGTGAAATAGCTCCAAGAGCAATAATAACATCATGTGCTAAGGCTAAAATAGAAGCAATGGCAAATCTCCACTCAAATCTATATGATACATAAACAAGTATCACAATAAGAGATAAAGATAAAGCCATAATACCTTTTTCTCTAAGCTCTCCACCAACCTTTGGTCCAACCATATCAACTCTTCTGATTTCAAACTTACCAGTTGAATCAAGTAGTTTATGCATCTCATCACCAATATCATTTGCTAAGTTAGATGATACCCCTGAGATTCTAATAACCACTTCTTCATCACTACCAAATTTTGTAATAGAAGAACCTTTATATTCTGTTGAGTTTAATACAGTTCTAATTTTGTCAATTGGTGCTTTGTGTTCATATTGAACTTGAACTAAAGTACCACCTGCAAAGTCAATACCAAAGTTTAATCCTCTTGTAAAAAGTAAAACAAGTGAAACAATAACTAAAACAGCCGATAAACCTAAAAATGGGATTCTTTTACCCATAAAGTCATGAACTTTTGTACCTTTAAAAATTTCCATTATTTAATCCCAAACCATTTATTTAAGTTTTTGTCTTTTGCAATCTTTGGTAATAATGCTTCATAAATACCATGAGTTCCTAAAATTGCCGTTAACATTGAAGCTAAAATACCAATAGAGATTGTTACTGCGAAACCTTTGATTGGTCCTGTTCCATATGCATATAAAATTACAGCAACAAGTAGTGTTGTAATATTTGCATCAAGAATTGCTCTCATTGCATTTGAATAACCATCTTCAATAGCTTTTGGTATAGATACACCTTGTCTTAGAAGTTCTCTAATTCTTTCCCCAATAATAACATTCGCATCAACTGCCATACCAACTGTTAGTACGATACCTGCCATACCTGGAAGTGTTAGAGTTGCTCCAAACATTGCCATTACAGAAATGATAATAAAGATATTAGTTACAAGTGCAACATTTGCAATAATACCTGCTCGTCTGTAGTAAACAATCATAAAAATAAATACGATTAAGAAACCAGAGATAAGTGCTATTGTAGAAGCTTTAATAGAATCAGCACCTAAACTTGGTCCTACACTTCTTTTTTCTAATAGTTTAACAGAAGCTGGTAAAGCCCCAGATCTTAAAGCAATTGCAACATTTCCTGCTTCAACAACTGTGAAACCACCAGAAATCTGACCACTTCCTCCACCGATTCTTTCTCTAATATTTGGTGCAGAGTAAACTTTACCATCAAGAACAACGGCAAGTCTTTTACCTACATTTTTAGCAGTGAAGTCACCAAAGATTCTAGCACCTGCACTATTTAAAGTAAAGTTGATAATTGGTTGGTTTGATTGGTCAAATGCAACTTGTGCATCTACTACTTGAGAACCATTTAAAATAGGAATCTCTTTTACAAGATACTTAACATTTGGGTTATCTGTAGCTTCTAAAATGATATTTCCATATTGAGCTGCTTGTGCTTTTGACATAGTATAAACTTGGTCAGCTCTCTCTTCATCAACAGCCATAAGCTCTAAGTTAGCAGGTTTTGAGATAAGCTCTCTTGCTGCTTTTTCATCTGCTGCTGTTTTGATACCTGGAAGTTGAACCACAATATCAGTTTCACCTTGTCTTACAACATTTGGTTCAGCAAGACCAAATTGGTCAAGTCTATTTCTAATAGTTTCAACTGCTTGTGCTACTGCTTGGTCTTTAGTTTTAACTTCTTCATCTGCTGTTAAAATTAAAGAGTAATCAAGCTCATCTTTAGTGATTTGTAAACCACTAATTTGTTCAAGCATTTTATCTACTTTTGGTAACTCATCTGAGTCTAATACTGTAAAAACAATTCTATCATTGTCTCTGATACTTAAGCCGTCAATTAAGATATCTTCATCATTTGCGAAGTATTTAACTGCTGTAGCTATTGATTTTATTTTTGAAGTAACTGCTTCATCAGTTTGAACACCAAGAAGCATATGTAATCCACCTTGTAGGTCAAGCCCTAAAGAGATTTTTTTACCAGTTTCAGTTTGTAAAAAAGATGGTACAGAGAATACAACTCCAAAAATTATACTTAATATAAATATAACGAGTCTGTAATTAAAGATTTTCAAATCAATCCCTTAAAATAAGAAGTAAACATAGAATTTAAAACATGTAAGAGATTACATGTTTTAAAATAATTATTCTGAAAGTTTTGCAACGAATTCTTTTGCTAATTTCATTTGACTATCATCATGGTTTTTTACAATTAAGAAGTCTTCTTCTACTTTTGTAATTTCTACCATTAAGCCACCATTTGTTACAATTTTATCGCCTTTCTTTAGAGCCGCAATCATTTCCTTATGCTGTTTAGCTTGTTTTTGTTGTGGTCTAATAATTAAGAAGTAAAAAATTGCAAATAATGCAACTAGGGGTAACAATGAGCTTATTAAGTCTGCACTTTGACCTTCCATCAAATTTCCTTTTAAAAAGTATTTTTCTATGTTTTTAATAAAACGGGCTTATTCTAACAAAACTAATATAATAATAGGCTTGATAACTGCCATTTCTTTGAGCTCTTTTATCTACTTAGAACACTATGAAATATTCTCAAAACTTTTAAACACTTTTTTAGCACTTTTATCTTTTTATTTGCTACTTACAATAAATCGAAAAAGTTTTGTAATAGCAGGTTTTTTTACTGGAATTTTATGGTTTTATTGGATAGGAAATAGTTTTCAATATTATGATTTAGCCTTTTTAAAATATCCAGTTATTTTAGGTATTGGATTGGGCTATGCTTTATTATTCTATTTAATGACTATTCTTAACAAAACTTGGTTTAGAGCTTTAGCTATATTTTTAGTTTCATTTGTCCATCCTATGGGATTTAATTGGTTTATGCCAGAACTTGCTTTAGTAGATAGTTATCTTCCTTTTTCTAAGGCTTATTTTGCTCTAATTTTAGCTTTAGTTTATATGTTTGTTAAACTCGGTGGCTTTAAAAAAGCTATTGCAGTTGTACCATTACTATTTATTACTTATTCAAGTGGTATTTATATTGATTCAACGGGGCTAAAAATTTCTATGCCTCAACTAATGACTTCACAAAATCAAAAATGGCAACAAGAAAATCTAGCTAAAACTATTGATAAAAACTTGAGTTTAATTGATAATGCAATAAAAGAAGAGAGTGATTTAATAATTCTTCCTGAAACAGTTTTTCCTGTTGTTTTAAATACAGAAGAGTTTTTAATGGATAGTCTTCTAAAAAAATCAGAACAAATAGATATTATTGCTGGGGCTATATATTTAGAAGATAACAACTACTACAATGCTACATATCATTTCAAAAAAGGAAATCTTGATATTGCTAAAAAAGTTGTTTTAGTTCCTTTTGGAGAAGAGATTCCCCTTCCAAAATTTTTAGTTGATTTTATAAATGATAAGTTATACAATGGAGCACAAGACTATAAAACAGCTTCTAAACCAACTGATTTTAATATCCATGGAATAAGTTTTAGGAATGCTATTTGTTATGAAGCAACAAACGAAAAGCTATATCAAAATTTAGGTGATACAAAATATATGATTGTTACTTCAAATAATGCTTGGTTTACTCCATCAATAGAACCAACACTTCAAAAAATACTTTTAAAATATTATGCTAAAAAGTATGGTATTACAATTTTTCACTCTATAAATGGAAGTAAAAACTATATTCTTAGGCCATAAACTTTTCTTTTATGGCCTTTAAAATCTCTTCTTTTTCTAATGATTCATCTATTTGAAGATTTAATGCAAACTCTAAAATCTCTTTAAACTCTTTACTTGGTTTCATTCCAAGAGAGATTAAGTCTCTTCCTTGAACTAATGGCTTTAATCCTTCTTGGGAGATATTCATCTGTCTTGCTTGTTCTAGCACCCAAGAAATAGCCTTATCACACTTGTCTTTATCTGGGATTGTTCTTCCTTTGCAATCTGCAAGACAAACTATACAAAGGTCTTCAATAGAACATTTTAAAGATAGCCTTTTTACTGCTTTTAAACTAGACTCTGCTTTGTATAACTGAAATGGTGCAAGGTGATTTTTCACAAGGGGAACTACTTTTTCTATAAACTTTTTTTCATCAGTTAATCTACTTAAAAAACTAATAGTAGGTTCAACTCCTAAAGCTTCATGTTTATGAGAAGTTACTCTTCCTTCATCTGTAGTTTCAGTACAAAAGGGTTTTCCTAAATCATGGCAAAGAAGTGCATAAAATAGATATAGGTCTCTATATTCATCACCAGTTTTATACTTTGCCATCTCATCAAGTGTCATTAAAGTATGAACCCAAACATCACCTTCAGGATGATACTCTTTGTCTTGAATGCAGCCATCTAAAGCCTCAAGCTCAGGAAAGTGTTTTAAAATACCTAAATCTTTTAAAAGATTAAAGCCAAGTGATGGCTTTTCTGCTTTTAAAAATAGCTTTTTAAACTCTTCATATACTCTTTCTTTAGGTAAATACTTTAACTCATCATCTTCTACCATATCTTTACATAAAGAAAAAGTTTTCTCATCTATTTGTAGCTCGTATCTAGCTATAAATTGTATCGCTCTATAAACTCTTAAAGGGTCTTCAACAAAGGTTTCATCTTTAATATGACGTAAGGTTTTTTCTTCTAAATCTTTTAGTCCACCATTTGGGTCTAAATATTCATCTTCAAAGTAATCATAACCAATAGAATTAATAGTAAAGTCTCTTCTTAGACTTGCCTCTTGAAAGCTTAAGTTTCCATTTGTAGTTACTTCAAAATCTCTATGTCCATGCCCTACTTTTTTCTCCAATCTTGCAAGGGCAAAATCAAAGTCATAGCCGTCTACATTTAAGATAAGTACACCAAAAGATTTTCCAACTTGTTTTACTGTTCCATATTTTTCTAAGACAGTTTGAACTTCATCTAAAGTATCAATATTAAACAGTTCAATGTCGAAATCTTTATTGGGAATATTTAAAAGGGAGTCTCTTACGCAGCCACCTACAAGAATAGGTTTAACACCTACTTCTTGTAAGTTTTTTAGTATATCAATTAATATTGATGGTAAATTAGTTTTTATGTTTGAATACATGTACATCTGTTTGAGGATAAGGAATAGAGATACCCTCTTTATCAAATGTAAGTTTTACATTTTCTGTTAAGTCAAATTTTACAGCCCAGTAATCAGGAGTATTAACCCAAGCTCTAACTACAAAGTTAACTGAAGAGTCTGCTAATTCAGATACCGCAACAGTAACACCTTTGTCTTGTAAAACTCTTTCATCAGCTTCAACAATTTTTGTTAAAGTCTCTTTTGCTTTTTTAATATCATCATCATAACCAATACCAACAAGTAAATCTACTCTTCTTGTATCGTGAGCATTTACATTTTTGATGTTTCCACCTGTAATTGCTCCATTTGGTACAATGATTTTTTGGTTATCAGGAGTTTTAAATTCAGTATTAAAAATACCAACTTCAACAATAGTACCAGCAGTTCCACCAGCTTCTACAAAGTCTCCTACTTTGAAAGGTTTGAAGAAGATAATCATTACACCAGATGCAAAGTTTCCTAAAGAGTCTTTTAGGGCTAAACCAATAGCAAGACCAGCAGCACCTAAGATTGCGAAGAATGAAGTTGTATCAATTCCTAACTGTTTTAAAGAAGTCAGAATTACAACAACCATTAAAACATAATAAACAATATCATCTAAAAAAGAAAGAAGTGTTTCATCTACATTCTTTTTTTTGTTCATCATTTTTACTAAAAAGTCAGTAAGTTTTCTAGCAAGAAACTTACCAATAACAAAAATAACTATTGCAGTTGCAATATTTAATGCATATAATCCAACCATATCAGAAACAGCTTGTACACTCTCTTCCATTATTTATCCTTTTATTTGATTTTTTCAAAAAGAACTTGAGAAACTCTTGCTACTTCAACTTCTTCTTTTTCTAATGTTTTTCTATCAATAATTTCAACAAAACCATCTTTTAGTTTTTTACCAACAACTACTGCATAAGGGAAACCAATAAGTTCAAAATCAGACATTTTGAAACCGAATCTCTCTTTTTTTCTATCATCAATAATTGTCTCAACTCCTAAAGCTTTTAAATCTTCATAGATTTTAAGACCCGCTTCTAACTCTTCATCTTTTTTAGCATTTGAAACAATTACATCTACTAAGAATGGTGCAGTCTCTTTTGTCCAGATTGCACCTTTTTCATCATGGTTTTGCTCAATTACTGCTGCAACAAGTCTTGAAACTCCAATACCATAACATCCCATTTCAAATGGTTTTGCTTTTCCATTTTCATCTAAGAATGTAGCTTCCATAGCTTCAGAATATTTTGAACCTAATTGGAAGATGTGACCTGCTTCAATACCTTTTGTATATTGTAGTTTTCCACCACAACAAGAACAAGTATCACCTTCTTGAACAGCTACAAGGTCAAAATACTTTACATCTTTTAAAGATGAAAGATCAGTTCCTGTAAAGTGATAGTTTTCTTCATTTGCACCACAAACTAATCCAACTTCATCTTTTATCTCTTCATCTACAACGAAGTTGATATTTTCTGGTAATCCAAATGGTCCACAATAACCAGCTACTAAACCAGCTTCTTTGATTTCTTCTTCTGATGCATCTACTAACTCTAAAGCATTTACAGCATTACAAGCTTTTGTCTCTTCTAACTCATCATTTCCTCTTACAAAGAAAACAACAATCTCAGTGCTTTCTTCATAAACAGCCTTTTTCATAACTGCTTTAATTGATTGAGATTGAGATGTACTTAAGAAGTTTGAAACCTCTTCAATAGTTTTCATACCTTCTGTTAAAACTTTCTCTTGTGAGATTGGAGTATTTGTTGTTTCTTGCCAATTTGGAACAACTCTTTTAGCTCTAGTTGCTGCTTCAATATTTGCACCATACTCACAATCAGGACATACAACAATTGTATCTTCACCACTATCAGCAAGTACCATAAACTCTTTAGAACCACTTCCACCAATAGCTCCTGAGTCTGCATCAACAACTCTAAAATCAAGTCCTAATCTAGTATAAACATTCTTATAAGTTTGCTCCATTAAGTCAAACTCTCTTTTTAAGTCTTCTGCACTACTATGGAAAGAGTAAGCATCTTTCATTAAAAATTCTCTCCCTCTCATAAGTCCAAATCTTGGTCTAGCTTCATCTCTAAATTTTGTATAGATTTGATAAAGATTAATTGGTAAGTCTTTATAAGAAGTAATTCTATTTTTTACCATATTTACTACAGCTTCTTCATTTGTAGGACTTAAAACAAAATCAGCATTTTTTCTATCTTTAAATCTTAGAAGCTCATGTCCCATAGTTGTAGCTCGACCAGATTGTTCCCAAAGTGATAAAGGAGTTACAAAACCAAATTGTACTTCATTTGCTCCACTTTTATCCATCTCTTCTTTTACAACTGCTCTAATTTTGTCAAGAACAATTTTTCCTAATGGCATATAATCATAAATACCAGCTCCAGTTTGACAAACAAATCCACCTCTAATTAGATATTGGTGTGATGGTAGTGTTGCATCACTTGGTGTTTCTTTTGTAGTTGGTATAAACATTTGAGAAAATTTCATTTAATAAATCCTATTCATTATTTTTTGTTGCGTGTTCGCATTTATTTAAAAAGTTTGTATCTTTTAGTCCAAAAATTGATTGAACTGTTCCTACAACAACATCACATTGACTATCTTTTGAGATGCTTTTTAATCTTGTTGAAGGTTCGTGTAAATACTCTGTTAAAACTGTTTGACAAAGTTTTTTAATATTTTCTTGGTCTTCTTCTTTTATAAAACCTTTTTTTATAGCGTATTGAAGTTTTTTATCTATTACTTCATCACCTTTTAGATACATGTGTTTTATTACAGGTTCTACTTCAAGTGATTTAAGCCATTCAAAAAACTCCATCGACATTTTGTTTACGATTGAGTATGCTGTTTTTGCTTGCTTAGCTCTTAGAGTCATATTTTCATCAACAATATCTTGTAAATCATCAACAGAATATATATCTAAGTTTGGTGATTCTATATCATCAATATCTCTTGGTACTGCTATATCAAACCAAAATCTATCAAAAGCACACTCATTTACCATCTCTTGCTTGATAATGGGGTATGGTGCTGCTGTTGCTGTTATCATAATAGGAATATGATTTAACATCTTTTCTAAAGTAGAATACTCTTCAACTTGAACATGTTGTTCAAAGCTATCTGCTAGCATTTGAGCTTTTTTAGTATCTCTACTTGTTAAAATAACATCAAATCCAGAAGAGATTAAGTGCTTAATAGTAAGTTCACTCATTTCCCCTGCTCCAATAACAAGTGCTTTTACACCACTTGTATCACCAATAATCTCTTTTGCTTTTGCAACTGCTGTTGAAGCAACAGAAACAGAACCTGTTCCTAAGCTTGTAGCATTTCTTACTGCTGCTGCACATTTAAAAGAGTAGTGAAGTGCTCTTGGAAGATTTTGTTCACAATATTTTTTAGCCAAAGAGAATCTAAAAGCATCTTTTAGCTGTCCTACAATTTGTGTTTCACCAATTACTAAAGAATCTAAAGCAGAAGCTACTGAAAACAGATGATGAATTGCTCCATCATTTTCATAAATATCTGCTCTATCAAAAAGGTTTTCAAACTCAATTCCAGAATAGTTAGCAAGTCTTTCAATAATAGATTTTGCTGCAAGTTTAGAGTTGTTTGCAGCAGAGATAATCTCTACTCTATTACATGTAGAAAGTAAGATAGCTTCTTCAATATTTGTATCAGATAATACTTGTTTTAAAAACCTATCTTTACTTTCTTCATGGGGAAATGCTAGTTTTTCTCTAGTTTGAATATCAGTATTTTTATGTGAAAAACTAATACATAAATAACTCATAAATTAAAACTCTCTTTCAATCATTGCACTCATAATTTGAACTAAAGATTCATTCCTATTCGATGAACCTTCTTCTGACATTGAGTCAGAAGATTCCATCTCTTCTTTAACTGCTTCGATTGCTTCAACTCCAAGCTCTTTTGCTTTTGCAATAGAATCAGCAAGTGCATTTGTACTTATCATTTGTTCTTTTATCCAAGAGCTTTCATCTTGAGATAACTCTTTTTTGTATAAGCTTTCTAATTTTGTTTTATCTTCTAATCTTTCATGAAGTAGTAAGTAAGGAATAGTTACTTTCCCTTCAACAAAATCAAGCATTGCAGGTTTTCCTAAAGTAGCACTATCTTGAGTGATATCTAAAATATCATCAATCATTTGAAAAGCAAGACCAAGGTTTTTGCCATAAAGTGCATATTTCTCTTTATCTAATCCAGCTAAAATAGCAGCAGATTTTGCACTTGCTTCTATTAATGATGCTGTCTTTTTATAAATCATATCAAGATACTTATCATATGAAGAGTTAAACTCATTTGTTAAATTTACATCTAACATCTCTCCAATACTTAAAAGAGTAACCGCATTTGAAACATTGTATGCCACATCTCTATTCATTTGAGAAAGTTCAGTAAAGGCTTTTGAATATAAAACATCTCCAAACATAATCGAAGTCTTATTATCATATAAAGCGTTGATTGAAGGTTTACCTCTTCTAGTATCTGCTTCATCAATAACATCATCATGTAAAAGTGATGCTGCATGAATCATCTCAACTACTGCACAAAGTTTGATTGATTCTTCATTTACACCTGCAATTTTCAAAATAAGTTTAGACCTTAACATCTTTCCAGTTGCTAATTTATCTAATAACTCTAAACTCTTTTCATCGTTACACTCTTCAATGAAACTTTTTATTTTGTTTTTAACTTCTTGTAACTCTTCCACTTTTAACCTTATGAATCTAATCTACAAATAATATCGCCTGTAAGCTCTAAGTACAGACCTTTTTTCATTCTTTCAATCTCTTCGCTGTTTGTTAAAACTTGTGTTCTAACTTCATTGTTAATATCGAAATCTTCACCTTTAACTTCTGTTAAAAGCTTTTCCATAACAGCAACTTTTTCCAGAAGCTTGTCAAACTCATCTTCAACAACCTCTTTACTTGCTTGTCTTGTTACATCAAAATATTTAGACTTTGGTGTTCCTGTAAAGATATCATCTTCATCTTCTAAAAGCCAGTTTTTTTCCATGACTATTTATCTTCCAGTCTTACTCTAACAGATTTTGCGTGAGCTGTTAAACCTTCTGTATCAGCTAGTAAGGCACAAGCTTCACCTAACTCATCAATTGCTTGTTTAGAGAAGTTGATAATTGAACTTTTCTTTAAGAAGTTTTCTACATTTAAAGGACTGTAAAACTTAGCTGTACTTCCAGTAGGAAGTGTGTGGTTTGGTCCAGCAATATAATCACCAATTGGTTCAGGAGTATTTTCACCTAAGAAAATTGCACCTGCGTGTTTAATCTTTGGTAAAAGCTCAAAAGAGTTTGCAGTCATAACTTCTAAGTGCTCTGGTGCAATCTCATTCATAAGTTCAATTGCTTCATCCATAGAAGAAGCAACAATAATAGCTCCTCTATCTTCAATTGATTTTCTAGCAATCTCTTCTCTACTTAGAGTTTGTAAGTAGTTTTCTACTTCAATACTTGTTTGTTTTGCAACTTCTTCATCAATAGTAATCATAATAGAACTTGCCATTTCATCATGCTCTGCTTGAGATAAAAGGTCAATTGCTAAGTATTTTGGTTTAGCTGTACTGTCAGCTAAAATTCCAATTTCTGAAGGCCCTGCAATCATATCAATATGAACTTCTCCAAATACAAGCTTTTTAGCAGTTGCAACGAAGATATTTCCAGGCCCTGTAATTACATCAACCTTTGGAATAGTTTCAGTTCCATAAGCCATAGCAGCAACAGCAGATGCTCCACCTACTTTGAAAGCTTTTTCAATACCACAAATATGACATGCTGCAAGTAATAGTTCATTTACTTCATTATTTGGAGTTGGAGTACATACTACAATCTCTTCAACACCAGCAACGATTGCAGGAATTGCATTCATAAGTAAACTACTTGGGTAAGCAGCTTTTCCACCAGGAATATAAAGTCCAGCTCTATCAACAGGAGTTACTTTTTGCCCTAAGATAGTTCCATTTTTTTCAAAGTCAATCCAAGATTTTGGTAGTTGTTTTTCGTGATAAGTTTTGATTCTATCGTATGCAATATGTAAAGCTTCTTTTAGTTTTTCATCAATGTTTTCATAAGCTTTTTTCATATCATCTTTTGAAATTTGAAGCTCTTCGTCACTTTTAACTTCCCACTTATCAAACTTTTCAATGTGGTTTTTTAAAGCTTTATTTCCATCTTCTACGATTTCATCAATAATTCCAGTTACAATTGATGACACCTCTTTAATATCAGTTTTAGCTCTTGCTAAAATATTTTCAAACTCTTGTTTAAAATCTGCATTATTAGTATTAATTATTTTCATTTACTTTTCCTAAAATTTCTTCTACTATTAAGTTCAAATCTTTATTTTCAACATTTACTGTTATATCAGAAACTCTTTTGTAATCTTCAACTCTTTGATTATAAAGCTTTTTAGCTTCATCCAGATTACTTAAAAGTGGTCTTTTTTTAAGTTTTGATTTTGCATTGGGGGCAGAATGTATTCTATTTAAAATCCCATCAAAGCTTGATTCTAAATAGATTATTGTTCCTATCTTATGGATATTTTCTTGTTTAAAGAAACCTCCACCAGTTGAGATAATCGTATTATCAACATTTTTTTCAAGCCAAAGAGCACACTTCTTTTCTAAGCTTCTAAAGTAAGGCTCACCTTCATCTTTAAATATTTTCTTTACTCTTCTATTCTCAACACTCTCAATTAAGTCATCAGTATCAATTGCAAAATAGTCACTTGATTTAACTAAGGCTCTTGCAACCGTTCCTTTACCAACTCCCATAAAACCAATAAGAATAATATTATTTTTTTTACTCAACACTTCTTCCTGATAAACATTTACTTTTTATAAAATCTAAAGATTATACCCAAAATAAAGTAAAAAAATAAATGACTCAAGTTAAATTCTTTTTTACTTGTTAAATTTTCTCTCATATCTTGGTTTCATACTCTCATTTCCTAAGATTCCACCTTGATGAATATACAAAATTTCATCACTGTTTTCATTTTCATTTAAGTACTTTTGCATACTTAAAAATCCTAAAGGGTCATAAAGTAAATCAAACTCAATCTTTGTAGTTTCTAAAAGCTCTTCATAAACTTCATAAAACTCTTTATACAATTTTCCAAAGTGATATTTTCTTGGCATTTCTATTATTTTTGGATGAAATTTTTCATTACTTTCAAGATGAAAAAACTGCTTTTTTAAATATTCACTTCCACCAACACAAGCTACTGTTAAAACTTCAAACTCTAAATGCTTTTGTAAAAAAAGTGCTGTTGTTCCTGTACCACTTGGCAAAAATATTTTTAAATTTTTTATTTTATTCTCTTCTGCCCAAGAGTTGATTTCATGGGCTAAGATTTTTATACCAAACTCGGCTTCTTTTACCCTTGCACCCTCTTCTATTAAGATTTCATTTTTCTTTACTTTATATTTTTCAAAATCAAAATTTTCATCTTCAATTATATTTACACCATTTTCTAAAGCTGCTTTATAATTTCCATGAGGATTCTCTTTTAGATATGAACTTATATGATTTACATAAAAGTCAATATTAGTATTTCTTATCTTTCCTAATACGGAAAGTGAGTATAAAGAGTTTGCTTGAGCTGAACCAAAACTAATTATTTTATCTATATTTTTTAAGTCATTTATCAAATAGTAGTAAAATTTTCTTGCTTTATTTCCACTAAAATGCTTATCTAAAAGGTCATCTCTTTTTAAATAGATTTGTCTATTTCTAAATTTAATTTTTTCTATGGGAGAGTTTATATAATTCATTAAGAATATTATACTAGAATTACACAAAAAGAAAAATAGGAAATATAAATGAATATTATGGAATATATTGACAAAGGTGGTATTATTGTTTATATACTTATCTTTTTAAATATTATTGGTTTTACTATTATTATTTGGAAATTTTTAACAATACCTAGAAAAAAAGCAATGGTTGAAAAAATTAAAAGAAAAGTAAATGAAGAAAATTTTAAAACTATTGAAGTTCAAATAGAGTATGAAGTAAAAAGATTAGAAAGTGGTTTAACTTATATTAAAAACATAGCTTCTGTTGCTCCTCTTTTAGGTCTTTTAGGAACTGTTTATGGAGTATATAAAGCCTTTGAAGCAATTACACAAAAAGGTTTAGGTGACCCTACTGTTTTTTCAAGTGGAATTTCAGTTGCTCTTATTACAACTATTACTGGACTTATTGTTGCTATTCCTCACCATATAGCATATAACCATTTTATTTCACTTTTAGACTCAATTGAGCTTAAAGCAAAAAAAGAGATTATTGGTAAGCTATGAAAAGAAGAGAAACTTTAGGAATAGATTTAACACCTGTTATTGATGTTGTATTTATTCTTTTAATCTTTTTTATTGTTACATCTGTTTTCAAAAAAGATGAACTAGCACTTATGCTTGATTTACCAGAAGCTGATGCAAAAGCAGTGGAAATAGATGAAGACCAAGTCTTCATTGAACTAAATAAAACAAAGTTAGCAATAAAAGGTATTGAAGTATCTTTTGAGTCTTTAGAAGACAATTTAAAAGAGATTAAAAATAAGAAAAAACCAATAATAGTAAAAATAGATAAAAAAGTTGAGTATGAAAGAGTTGTAAAAGTTCTTGACTTACTTCAAAAGTACAATTTAAATAACTTAGCTCTAGTAACAAAAGAGAATAAAAGTAAAGAGGATTAATCTTCTAAGCTTTTGTACTCTTCATCTGTAAAGATTCTTGATTTTGTAATAAACTGATAGCCGTGGTCTATCTCCAAAGAAAAAGAGTTTCCAAAAGCTCCTTGCTCCTTTTTTACATCAACTATAATTTGAGAGTGCCTAAAATACTCAAACTGTTCACTATCAATAAAAAATTCACAACCACAAATCTCCCCAAGCTTTACATTTCTACTTGGAACATAAAAATCACTTTTTTCATAACACATAGGTGCAGTTCCATCGCAACAACCACCACTTTGATTAAAAACAAGCTCCCCATACTCTTTTTTAAGCATTTCTATTACTTCTTTTGCTTCTTGTGTTGCCTCAACTCTTTTTACACTCATTTTAAGCCTTTATAAAAAGAGGTTTTCACCTCTTTTTTATTTTTAGAAAAATCCTAAAGCATTTTTGCTATATGAAGTTAAGATATTTTTTGTATGTCTATAAGAGTTTAACATCATCATATGAGTCTCTCTTCCGATACCAGATTTTTTATATCCACCAAATGATGCATGAGAAGGATATAAGTGGTAACAATTCACCCAAACTCTACCTGCTTGAATTGCTCTACTCATATTGTGTAACTGGTGTGCATCTCTAGACCAAACACCAGCACCAAGTCCATACATAGTATCATTTGCAATCTCTATTGCTTCTTGCTCATCTTTAAATGTAGTTACAGCAAGTACTGGCCCAAAAATCTCTTCTTGGAAGATTCTCATTTTATTGTTACCCTTAAATACTGTTGGCTTGATATAAAAACCATTTGGATATTTACTATTCTCTAAAGCTTCACCACCAATTAGACACTCAGCACCTTCTTCTTTACCAATTTTAATATACTCTAAAATCTTCTCTTTTTGATTTTGTGAACATTGTGCTCCCATCATATTATTTGGATGTAATGGGTCACCTAAAGTAATAGCTTCAATTCTTTCTAATACTCTTTTCATAAACGGTTCATAAATTGATTCTTGAATAAGTGCTCTTGATGGACAAGTACAAACTTCACCACTATTAAATGCGAATAAAACTAGTCCTTCAATTGCTTTATCAAAAAACTCATCATCCGCATCCATAATTGACTCAAAGAATACATTTGGTGATTTTCCACCAAGCTCTAATGTTGAAGGAATGATATTTTCAGTTGCATATTGCATGATTAACTGACCAGTTGTAGTCTCACCTGTAAACCCAACTTTTTTAACATCTGGATGAGTTGAAAGGTATTTACCAATTCTTCCCCCTGCTCCATTGATTACATTTACAGTTCCAGCTGGTAATACATCAGCAATAATTTCCATCATTAAAATAATTGACATAGGTGTAGCACTTGCTGGTTTTAATACAATACAATTTCCAGCAGCTAAAGCAGGTGCAAGTTTCCAAGCAGCCATTAGAAGTGGGAAGTTCCAAGGAATAATCTGTGCAACAACACCAAATGGCTCATAAATCTCTTGAGAAACTGTTGTTCCATCTAAATCAGCTACACTTCCTGATTCACTTCTAATAACTGAAGCAAAATATCTAAAGTGATCAACCACAAGAGGAATATCAGCTGCTAAAGTTTCTCTAACAGTTTTTCCATTATCTAAAGTTTCAGCAATTGCTAATCTCTCAAGATTTGCTTCAATAGCATCTGCAACTTTATTTAACATAGTACTTCTTTCAACTACTGTTGAGTGCTTAAATGTTTCAAAAGCAGTTTTTGCAGCTTGAACAGCAGCTTCAACATCTTGCTCATTTGATCTTGGAATCTTTGTAAGAACTTCTCCATCTACAGGTGAAATATTTTCAAAGTACTCTCCACTTTTTGGAGCAATCCACTGCCCACCTATGAAATTTTCATATTATGCTTTAAACTCTGGCTTTGCAAATGCTAATACTTTTTCTTCTGTTGACATCTTTTAATCCTTTTTTGTTTTTATGAAAAATTAAATTTTCTTTGGGAAAATTTTAGAAAAGAAATATAGCCCTTATTTAGCAAAAACATAGCATAGAAATAGCATTATCAATTTATTTAATTAAGTAGCCATAAAATGGCACTTTTCAAAGAGAAAAATATTATTAAATTTTGTGAAAAGAAGCTTCTTTTTATGCTACAATTTTATTTATGAAAACATCTAATTTTATTATTAAAAATAATCAACTTTATAACTCAATCAACTATAATAAATTTAAAACCCAAGAAAACATACTTATTCAAGTCTTTTGTGGACAAAATAGAAAAAACTTACAAGAGATTTTAAATACTTTAAAAAAAGAATTACCCCAAAGTGTATGCATAGCCTCATCAACTGATGGAGAGATTTATGAAAACAGTGTTTCTACTTTAAACACCGTAATTAGCATATCTACTTTTGAAAACACTACTTTTGAAGCTACTTATTTTGATGAAAAAACAAGTTTTGAAAATGGCACAAAAATAGCGAAAAGCTTAATTAAAGAAGAGACTAAACTTCTTATTTGTTTTACTGATGGAGAAAAAACAAATGGAGAAGAGTTTTTAAAAGGTATTGAAACAGTTAATAATAAAGTTCCTATTTGTGGAGGAATGGCAGCAGATAATGCTAGTTTTACTCAAACATTTATTGCAATAAACAATCAAATCTATACAAGTGGAGCAGTTGCAGTTTCCCTTAACTCTAAAAACTTAGATGTAAAAACAGCTTTTAACTTCAATTGGTCTGCTATAGGGATTTCCCATAGAATAGATGAAGTAAAAGATAACCGTGTTTATAAAATATCAGGACTTAAATCTTTAGATTTTTATGAAAAATACCTAGGAGAATATGTTGCAAAATCTTTGCCTGCAACAGGAATTGAGTTTCCATTAATAGTGAAAAGAAATGGTGTTTCATTAGCAAGAGCTGTAATAAAAAAACATGATGATGGAAGTTTGAGTTTTGCAGGAAATCTTTTAAAAGGTGATAAAGTAAAACTTGGGTTTGGAAATATAGAGCTTATTATGAACAACCCACTTAAGTCATTATTTAAAACAGATAATATAAATAATACCCAAAGCTTTTTTATCTATTCTTGTATGGCTAGACGAAGATATATGCCCAATATTATTGATTTAGAGATTGAACCTTTTTCAAAAATTGCCCCAACTTCTGGTTTTTTTACCTATGGAGAGTTTTATCACAATAAAGAGAAAAACTCAAATCAGTTTTTAAATCAAACACTTACAGTTGTAGCTTTAAGTGAAAAAGAAGACTCAGTTAAAACAAAAACCTTCCCTCCTAAAGAAGAGAATCAAATAAGTGAACATGCAAGAAGTTTACAAGCATTAACCCACTTAATTCAACAATCAACAAAAGATTATAATGAGCAATCAAAAAAACTTGAAGAGAAAACTTTATACTCAGAACAACTTTTAAACTTACAAAAACAGTTTTTAAAACACTCAGTACATGAAACAAATACTCCTTTATCTGTTATCATGGGAAATATTGATATGTACAAGATGGAACATGGTAAAAATAAATATATTTCAAATATAGAAATAGCAATGAAAACCCTTTATAATATCTATGATGACTTAAGCTATTTAATAAAAAAAGACCATGTGCATAGAGTAAAACATCAAATAAATCTTGTAGATTTTCTAAGAAGTAGAATTGAGTTTTTTTCTCTTATTGCAAGAAAAGCAAAACTTGATTTTAACTTTCAAACTTCTTTAAAAGAGATTTATGTTTTCTTTGATGAAACAAAACTTCAAAGAATAGTTGACAATAATTTAACAAATGCAATTAAATATACTTTACCTAAAAATAAGATTGATATTTCAATAGAAAAAATTGATTCTAAAACAGTTTTAAAAATAACTAGTATCTCAAAACAGATACTAGATAAAAGAAAGATATTTGAAGAATATTATAGAGAACAAACCACTCAAAATGGCTTTGGATTAGGATTAAACTTAGTAAAAAGAATTTGTGAAGAAGAAGATGTAAAAATTGAGCTTGAATCTAATAAAGATTTTGCATCTTTTATCTATACTTTTAAGGATACAAAAAATGAAAATACTTCTACTTGAAGATGATTTTATGCTTAATGAGATGATAGATGAATATTTAACATCAACAGGACACTTAATAAAAAGTACAAGCACAGGAAATGAGTGTTTAAAGCTGTTAGAAGACCAAGAGTTTGATTTATTAATATTGGATATTAATGTTCCTGATATTAATGGCTTTACTATTTTAGAAACTCTTCATAATCAAAAAAGAGATATTCCTACGATTTATATTTCTGCACTTATTGATATAGAAGATATTTCAAGGGCTTTTGATATTGGCTGTTATGATTATCTAAAAAAACCTTTTCACCTAAAAGAATTAACTATTAGAATAAATAGATTACTAAAAAATCAAATCACACCTACTCAACATAAAAGATTGTCAAAATCATATAGTTTTGATTGTGAGAATTTAACTTTATACTTTAACAATGAACCACACATTTTACCAAGAAGACAAATAAAAATTATTGAAGTATTAGCAAAAAATAGAAGTCTGATAGTTGATTATGATATGTTTAAAGAGTATGCATATGCTGGAGATGAAGTTGATATTTCAACAATTAGGTCTGAAATAAATAGAGTGAAAAAAGTTTTAAAAGAGGATTTTATTATAAATATCAGAGGTAGTGGTTATATGATAAAAATACCACAATAAAATGATAGCCTACTTTTAGGCTATCACTCTATAAAGACTAGTTTTTGTTAATAGAACAAAGGTCAGAGTAAGCTGTTTCAAGTCTAGAAATCATAGACTCTTGTCCTGCTCTTAACCATTTTCTTGGGTCATAGTAAGACTTATTTGGCTTATCTTCACCATCAGGGTTACCAATTTGACCTTGTAAATAGTCATGGTTTTTAGCTTCGTAAGCTCTTACACCATCCCAGAATGACCATTGTGTATCAGTATCAATATTCATTTTAATAACACCATACTCAATAGCTTCTCTAATTTCATGAAGCTCAGAACCTGAACCACCATGGAAAACAAAGTCAACTGGTTTAGTAGCTGTACTGTGTTTTTCTTCAATAAATTTTTGAGAATTTTCTAAGATTTTTGGGCTTAATACAACATTCCCTGGTTTATAAACACCATGAACGTTACCGAATGATGCCGCAATTGTGAAGTTTTCAGAAACTTTTGATAACTCTTCATATGCATAACATACTTCTTCTGGTTGAGTATAAAGTAATGCATTGTCAACATCTGTGTTGTCTACACCATCTTCTTCCCCACCAGTAATTCCAAGCTCAATCTCAATCATCATATCAAGTTCATTCATTGTTTTGAAGTACTCAACACATGTTCCAATATTATCTTCTAAAGACTCTTCTGAAAGGTCTAACATATGAGAAGTATATAAAGGTTTACCAGTTTTTTCAAAGTGTTTTTTACCAGCTTCAAGTAAACCATCAATCCATGGTAAAAGTTTTCTTGCAGCGTGGTCAGTATGTAAAATAACAGGGATACCATAAGCTTCTGCCATTGTATGAACATGAATAGCTCCACTTACTCCTCCTAAAACTGCTGCGTCAGCAGTTTTAAGACCTTTCCCTGCAAAATATTGTGCTCCACCATTTGAAAATTGTATAATTACTGGTGAATTAACTTTTGCTGCAGCTTCTAATACCGCATTTACAGAATCCGTTCCTACTACATTTACAGCAGGAATAGCAAATTTATTTTCCTTTGCATAGGCAAAAAGTTTTTTTGCCTCACTTCCACTTAATACACCAGGTTTAACAACATCTAATACAGCCACTAATTTTCTCCTTATAATTTTATAACTATTTTTGCTTTGTCTCTTAACTTGTTAGCTTCAGACTCAAGGAAGTTTTTAAATTTCTCTTGTAATAAAACTTGCTTAATTCTGTTTTTGATTTTATCAAACTCAAGAGGTTTCTCAGCTTGTTTGTCTTCTAAATAAATCACATGATACCCAAATTGAGTTTTAACTGGGCTTTTAGAGTAGCTTCCAACCTTTAAAGCTTTTGCTGCTTTAGAGAATTCAGGAACCATTTTAGTTTCTGGGAACTTACCTAAATATCCACCTTGTGGACCACTTGGACCAACTGATTTTGTTTTTGCTAATTCAACAAACTTTTCTTTTTTATTTGAAGATTTATCTAATGCTTTAATTAAATCTTTTGCTTCATTTTCTGTTTTTGTTAAAATATGTCTAGCTTCTAAAGTAGCTGGTACTTTAAATTGAGCCTTGTTTTTATTGTAGTAATCTTTCATATCTTTTTCAGATACTTTTACATTTTCAGACTCTTTTTTTAGCCAAACTCTAAGAGCTAAATCTCTTTTTAATTTTTCTAAACTCTCTTTATACTCTTTATCTTTTTGAACTCCACTACTTACAGCTTTGTCTGTTAGAAGTTTGTTATTGATAATTTGGTCTAAAATTTGATTTTTGTTCTTTTTTGGTAAAGAATTAAAATCAATATTTGGGTTTCCTAATAAAATTGCTACATCTTGCTTAGTAATTTTATCACCATTTACTGTTGCTAAAACATCAGAAGCACTTACACTACTAGTTGCTAATGTTATTGTTGCAATAAGGCTTGTCACTAATTTTTTACTTGTAATTTTAATCATTATTTTCCTTAATAACTTTAGTTTTGAATATTTTATCTACATTATATTAACATGAAGTTAATTAGCACCTTATTTATAAATTTCAAAATTTTCCTTAAAAAACCTTTAATTTTTACTATATTTATGATATAATACGCCAAAATTTAAACTTAACTTAAATTTAAGTTACAAACGTACTAAGGAAAATCTATATGAGAATATTAATTATTGAAGATGAAATTACATTAAATAGAACTCTGCAAGAAGGTCTTACAGACTTTGGATACCAAGTAGATGCAGCAGAAAATTATAAAGATGCAGAGTACTTCATTGATATTAGAAATTATGATTTAGTATTAACTGACTGGATGTTACCAGATGGTGACGGTATTGAACTGTGTAAAATTGTAAAAAATAGAAGTTCAAGAACAGCAGTTGTTATTTTATCTGCAAGAGATGACAAAGATTCTGAGATTGAAGCTTTAAAATCTGGTGCTGACGACTATATCAAAAAACCATTTGATTTCGATATCTTATTAGCAAGAATTGAAGCTAGATTAAGATTTGGTGGAACAAATGTAATCGAAATTGAAGACCTTTCAATTAACCCTGATGAAGAGAAAATTGAATACAACGGTGAAGAGATTGAATTAAAAGGTAAACCTTTTGAAGTATTAACTCACCTTGCTAGACACAGAGATCAAATTGTATCTAAAGAGCAATTACTGGATGCTATCTGGGAAGAGCCAGAATTAGTTACTCCAAACGTAATTGAAGTTGCAATTAACCAAATTAGACAAAAAATGGATAAACCATTAAATATTTCTACTATTGAAACAATCAGAAGAAGAGGTTACAGATTCTGTTACCCTGATACTGACGAAGAAGCATAAGAAATTACACACCTAAAAGGTTAATAACGTATGACACAAGCGAAGAGCATTTATAAACAGTTTTATCAAAAACTTATACTTGCTACTTCGCTTTTTATTATTATACTATCTTTTATTTTTTACGGTTATACGAAATCAACTATCTATGAAGAGCTTAAAGAGTCTCTTCTTTCTGACGCTGAACTAATTTTTAAAATTAGTCAAAACGCAGATACAAGCTCAAACAATTTTAATATTATTACTCATAATGGAATCAATGTAGATTTAGTAACTTTAAAACATATACCTGAAGTTCCTTACTCTACATATGAACTAAATAATAATCATTTTATGCAGATTTTATATCCATTTAATGATCAAAAAAACCAATACATAAAAATAGTAAAAAATATTAACTCATCAATTAAAATGCTTACAAAGATTTTTAATAATATTTTATTAATCTCTTTTGGTGGTTTAATTATGGTTGTTCTTTATGCCTTTACTGTTTCAAAAACACTTTTAAGACCAATTATTCAAATCACAAAAAAACTATCTAATATGGATGAAAACTATTTAACGCAGATTAATAAAGCTAATCTTCCTATTGAATTTCATCCTTTGGCTGATTCTATCAACTCTTTAACTACAAGAATTGAAACAAATATTAAGTTTAAAAAAGAGTTATTTATTGGTGTTGCCCATGAATTAAAGACTCCATTAGCAGTAATGAAACTTAAAAATGAAGTTACATTAATGAAAGATAGAGAAGCTCAAAAGTACAAAGATACTTTAAAATTAACAGTTGAACAAATTAATGATATGAATAAAATGATTTCTTCTATTTTAGATATTGGACGAGCAGAAGGTGCACAGTTTGAAAAACCAGAAGAGATTGATTTAGTTCAATATATGCAAAGAAAAACAAATGATTATAGAATGTTAAGCTCTAAAAAGAAGATTATCCTTACATTCTTTGCAAATGTAAATCACCATAAAGTAACACTTCAACCTACTTTATTAAACCAAATTATTCAAAACTTTGTACAAAATGCAATTAAATTTACTCCTGATAATAAAGCAATTGCCATAAGACTTGAAAAGACAAAAGAGAATACAACTATCTCTATTACAGATGATGGAAGTGGTATTGATGAAGCTATTGACCTTTTTGCACCATTTAAAAGAATGGGTGAAGAAAGTGGAGCTGGTCTTGGATTATTCTTAGCAAAAAACGCTGCTGATGCACTTGGTGCTACTATTAGTTTAAAAAATAGAACTGATGGTAAATCAGGATGTATTGCTACTTTAGTTTTAAAGAACAAAACACCCCAAAAAAAACAATAATTAAAAAATATTATTGTGCTCAATCTTAGTACATTTATTTTGTACTACTTTCATTCCTTTTTCTTTTGCTTTAGCTGCAGCTTCATTGTTTACTAAACCTAGCTGAGTCCATACAGTATCAATATCTCCTCTTTCAATACACTCATCAACAACTTGAGCAATTACATCTGGTTTTCTAAAGATATCAACCATATCTACTTTAAAAGGAATCTCTTTTAAACTTCTATATACTTTCTCTCCTAAAATTTCATCTTCTTTAGGATATACAGGAACCATTTTAAAACCTGCATTCTTTAAATAGTTTGCAACTCTATTACTTGCTTTTTCTTCATTTGGAGAACAGCCTATTACTGCAATAGTTTTTGTATTTTCAAAAATCTCTTTTAATTCTTCTGTATTACTATTAACTGTTGGGAATTCACACTCCATTTTATATCCTTTTACTTTTCTTTAAATAGTACCAAAAACATATTAAAAAAACTAATATAAAATAGAATTAAAAAATAGATTTATAGACATAAAAAAAGCCCAAAGCCATAGAAGACTTTGAGCTTTTAGATTATTAAGTGTTTGTATTAAAAAATCGATAAAAGTACACCAGCAGCTACGGCAGAACCGATAACACCAGCAACATTTGGACCCATCGCATGCATTAATAATACATTCGATTTGTCATATTCTTGTCCAACTTTTGATACAACCCTAGCAGCCA